>JBILUY010000339.1:0-2533 GCA_044370735.1 Crocinitomicaceae bacterium
TGGTGCCATCGGCTGTCAGTCTCAATGCGTTGAAGACCCCCGTACCCTTTGCAGATGGACAGAATGCCCCGCCCGTTGGCGGAGGTGGCGGTTTCACCCCGTGGGAGTCCTTTACGTATGATGCCAATGACCTTGCCCCAAGGACCCACCCCAGCGGAAGCGGGGCACCCGCCAGCCATCATTACACGCCCAAGAGCAGCCTCCTCGACCCATTGGGCCGCACGGTGGTGACCATAGACCGGCTCACAAATGATCCAATGCCCGTTTCGGTGGGGTTGGGCGGCCCACAGCCCCCGTGGGGAACAGGTGAAGGGGGTGTTGTGATGCAATACCAGTTCGACATCCGTGGCAACCTCTTGAAGGTCACTGATGCGTTGAACAGAACGGCCTTCACCCACGTCTATGATCTTAAGCCCAAGAGTGGGGAAGGGGAAGAAGAAAAAGGGGCCAACATTCTGAAAACCACCCACATCGACAGTGGCACCAAGACCGCTCTGTTCGATGCCGCGTTCAAACCCATCGAACTGAAGGATGCCAAGGGTGCCCTCATTCTGCATGGGTACGATGCTTTGAGCCGCCCAACCCGCATCTGGGCGAGGGACAATGCGGGGGAAGACGTCACCCTGAGGCAAAAGCTGGTCTATGGCGATGATACCACCGATGGCCCCGCCACACCGGAGGCTACCAACCACCTCGGCAAACTCTTCGAGCACTATGACGAGGCGGGAAAGGTGACGTTGGAAGCATATGACTTCAAAGGAAATGTGCTCCAGAAGAAGCGCGAGGTGATAGCCGACAGCGATATCCTTGCCGTGTTCACCGGGCCACCCACCGACTGGGAAGTACCCACCTACAGAGTGGATTGGGAAGGCACTCCTACGCTGGAGGGCGAATTCGTGACCGATATGGAATACGATGGGCTGAACCGTATCAAGAAAATGGTGTACCCAGAGGACCAGGACAGCGAGCGGAAGGAACTTCTTCCCTTCTATAACAATGCCGGTGCATTGGAAAAGGTGACCATGGACGGTGACACCTACGTGGAGCACATCGCATACAACGCCAAAGGCCAGCGGCTATTGATCGCTTTTGGTAATGATGTGATGACGCGGTATGCCTATGACCCTAACACCTTTCGCCTCGCGAGGCAGCGCAGTGAAACGTTCACACGCACAGCTTGGCAATTTGAAGGTGCGGGCACCGTGCATCAGGACACAGGCCATGACTACGACCTCTCAGGTAACATCCTCCGGATAAAAGAACGGGTCACCAATTGCGGGGTCGGTGGAAGCAATTCACTTGAAAGGAATTTCAGCTACGACCCGCTCTATCGGCTGCTCACTGCTACAGGCAGGGAGAACTCCCCCACCATCACCCCCATCTGGGATGACAGTTACCGTAGCACCGACCACAGCATCACCACCGCCTACAACCAGAACTACCAGTACGACAGGATGGGGAACATCCTGCAATTGCAACATATTGGCAGCAACAGTTTCACTAGGAATTTCAGTTACAACAGCGCGACCCACAACAAGCTGCAAAGCATAGCGATCGGTGGCGACACGTACAGTTTCACCTACGATGCCAACGGCAATCAGATACAGGAGAACACCGACAGGCATTTTGAATGGGATTTCTCAGATAAACTCCGCAGCTTCAGGGTGCAGGCAGGCACAAGCCAACCTACCAAGTTCGCCCATTACCTTTATGATGCTGGCGGCAACCGGGTGAAGAAACTGGTACGCGTGTCAGGCGGGAACTACACAAGCACCACGTACATCGATGGCATTTTCGAACACCTCACCGATGGCACCGACATCCAGAACACCCTCCATGTGATGGACGACAAGAGCAGAATAGCTACCATACGTTTGGGTTATGACTTTGGAGACACGACACCTGCTGTGAAGTATGTGCTTGAGGATCATCTGGGGAATTCTACCCGTGAGATAAACGGAGACGGGACCTTCATCTCAAAGGAAGAATACTACCCCTTCGGGGAGACCTCATTCGCCAGCTACGGGAAGAAGCGGTACAAGTACAATGGGAAGGAAAGGGACGAAGAGAGTGGAATGTACAATTACGGGATGAGGTACTACTCCGCTTGGACGTGTAGGTTTGTGAGTGTGGATCCGCTATTCAGGGATTATGCTTACTATACACCCTATCAATACGCGGGGAATAAGCCGATAAATTGTGTGGATTTGGATGGTCTTGAGGATGAGAACGTTACTAATCCAGATGAATCTTCCAACGGCCAAGGTGATAAAGTAACAGGAGTAGTACATTTTATCGATAAGGAATCCGGCAAAACACTTGGCAAACATGACTTTGGTGGAGGAGGAGAATCCATAAGGTCGATTTCAAGAGGTGATTATAGTAACTTAACAAATGGGGAAAATAATTTTGCAGATATAGCCCCAATAAGCGGAATCCCAAATTCAGCAATTAGTGTGTCTGGAAACAGTACTGCTGTTTCAGTTGACTATGCACAGATAAATAAAGATTTATCAAGCATGATTGTTGAGCG
>JBILUY010000230.1:0-4004 GCA_044370735.1 Crocinitomicaceae bacterium
GAATTGAAAAGACTTTCTAAATACAATAATTCGATTTTAAAGATATACGTATAGACAATTTGTTTTTCAGAATTTTTGTAATATTCTGTAATAACTTTTTTTGTTTTTTTTCTATAAGATGAGACTGCGTTTTTGGATGAACTAATATCTTTATGAGTATCTATAATAGAGTCAATTATTTCTTTATTTTCATCAAAATCATTTTCAGAAATAGTAAAATCATTAGTTTCAAATTTATCTTCTAATTCATTGATTTTCTTTTGTGTTTTTACTAGTAGGTTTTCATTGATTTTGTTCCTGCAAATTAATAAAGGCAAATTATTCTTTTTGTGAAATTTTACTGCTGCTATTGCGTATCTAAATTCATATAAAGAGGTGTCGTTTAAATATGAATTAATTGTATCTACGTAAAAATAATTTGAGGTTTTCTTTTTGTTTTTAATAAAAATTTCAATGTTTTTATCTTCTTTAATAAAAGTACTCATTGGCATAGGTGAAGCGCTTAATTGCCAAAAAGGTACTTCTGGTAAGCGTGTAAATAATAATTGATCTGTTTTAATATTGAATTGATCTAGGTTTGGAATATGATTAAATTTTGAAATCCAAGGGATAATATTTTGATTTTTAATATGCATCCATGCAAATAGTTTTCGTTGGCTTGTGTATCCTGCTCCCCAAGTAGCGTCTATTGAAATCCAATTATTCTCAATGTAAACTGCGTTCCAAGCATGGTTAGATTCATTGAAAAACTTCTTTTTTTGAAAATCTAGATCTTTTACAAAACCATAAACAATTTCACATTTTATCCCCAATTTTTTTAAAATATCTTCATACAGAAGTGAATAGCCCATGCAAGTAGTTTTCCCTTTTTTCAAGATTTTATTTGGTTCATAAAAAGGAGATAAACCAGTTAAAAATCGAAAATAATCATATCGTATGTTATGGGTTATTATTTTATAGGCAAGTAATGCTTTATCGTTTTCAGAAACAGCATTCTGATTTATATATTCTGAGATTTCAGTAGTTGATTTGCCTTTTAAATTCTCAAAAGGATTCTCTTTTTGAGAATAAATGTTAACGTGAAATAAAATAAAAAAGGAAAAAAGAAATATTTTTCTAAACATTATGAATAAAAAAAAGGGTAAGCTACTTCTATCGCACCGCTACAACTTCATACCTTTGCTACGTTCCCGTCCTGGAGGATTCTGAAGGAGCTAGTCGTAGAAGACTTACCCGTTGCAAATATAGTAAGAATTGGTTAGAACTATTAAATAGAATGGATTTTTTTTAAAATATTCTTAACAATTAAAATGGATTGTTGTTTTATTTCTCGAACAGCGGTTGTTTCCCATAATTGACCTTTTAATATGGGACCAATTCCATAAATATTTTCTTTAATTTTAGAATTATTATCTATGAATTGATGAGTGTTTAAATCTATTTGTGGAGCAAAACTTAATTTGTTTAACTCTAAGTTTAAATTTTTGGATAAGCGAATCAAAAATCCATCTGTATTTTTAATTGACGTTCCTGTGCAGTCTATGATAAAATCTAATTTATCTAATAGATTGTATTTATCAAGACATTTATATTCACATTGAAGTTTATTGAAGTATTTATCAATTTTTATAATTTCCCCTTTTAAAGGATATAATTTTTGCTTTGTTTTTAAAATTTCTAGAAAATCAAAAATTTCATTTGGAATTCGATGTCTCATACTATTCCATATCGATTTCAATCTCTTCAAAAATAATTCTTTTTCTAAAAGTGTCAAGTTAGACCACATTTTAGGGATCAATGGCCGAATAATTTCGATGATAATCTCAGGATGAATGTTTTTTGATTTTAGTTCTTTTTTAAATTGATTAATATGATTTAAATAGGATAATAATGAATTTTTTTTTGCTAAATTTTGTATAAAAATGGTTGTGTCTAATTCATTAAAAGTTGATAATTGATGCTGTTTAATTTTATATCCATTTGGTGAGATAGTGTATATTTCACCGTTAAATCCGTTTTTGAATAATGAAACCACTGTATCAACCATCGTTAAACCATTTCCAACAATTAATAACTTTGAGTAATTATTAAATTTTTTATAATCATTTATTTTCCATGGTTTTATTATTTCTGAGTGTAAATCTTCCAAGACAGAAGGCGTAAAATCAAAACTATTTCCTGTTGCAATTACTACCAAATCAGCTTTTATCTGTTTGGATGAATTAACACCATATGTTATATTGAAAATCTGATCATTAATTTCGGTACAATCAGTTACTTCTTCTTTTAAAACAAAAAAATCAATATTTTTTTCATTTGCTTTTTTCTTAGCTTCTTCAAACATTTCAGAACAATATTGTCCATATATTGATCTAGCAACGAATGTTGAATTAATGTTGGAGTTTGTGCTAAATAGTTTTTTGTGAGTTAGCCATTTTACAAAATGATTAGGATCATCTTGAAATAAACTCATGTTTTCAGCTTTAACATTTAATAATTGATGTTCGCATTGAGTAGAATAGGCAATTCCTTTTCCAATGTTCCCGGTTTTATCAAAAATTAAAATCTTGAATTTTTCATTCGCAAATGAAATTAGGTTTGTGAATATTGACAATCCAGAAAAACCACCTCCTATAATTGCTATTGTCTTCAAATAATATAATTTCTTGTTAAAGGTCCTTCACAAAATAGGAGGTCTAAAATGCTCAAATTTGCTATAAAATTTTGTTTTTCTATAAAAGGTTGGATATATGGTTTTGAGCTATCAGTTTTATCAAAAAAATCTTTGTTTCTAAAATCGAATTGATCTACACTTGGATAAATATAAGAATTAGAATATTGGATATTAAAATTTAATTCTAAATGATTTTCTAGAAAAAAAATAAATTCTTTTGATTTTTTAACTAAACTAATTTCATCACCAAAAAAAATAACTTTTATATCATTTTCATAGTGCTCAAAATAGGGGGTGTGCATATAAGCACTAGTTATCGCTCGCCAATGATTTATTTTCCAATTCTTTTCTTGGGTAGCCAAAACAATTTCATGGGTTTTTGTTTTGTTTCCGTTTGGTTTTGAAATTGGAATTGTTAAATCTAAAATTCCGTTTGCTGTTCCAATTTGATATCGATTTCTTATTGATTGTTTTACATATGTTTCGTGTATATCAATCAATGGACTACTTGATTTTAATAGTAATCTATAATATTCAATTGATCCAAAAATGGCGATTGGAAAAATTTCCATTTATTTAATAAACTTCAAAATTCTATTCCATCTAACTCCTCCATTAGGATTTTTGGAAAACCATACAACTGATGCTTTTCCAACAATATGATCTTCAGGAACAAATCCCCAAATGCGAGAATCAGCAGAATTATAACGATTATCTCCCATCAGCCAATAGTAATTCATTGCAAATTTGTAAGATTTTGCTTTTTTACCATCAATCAAAAAAATACCATTTTTTTCAAGTAAAGTATGACCTTCGTATGCTGTAATTATTCTTCTATAATATGCAATATTTTCTTTGGTTAAAATTACTGTTGTCCCTTTTTTAGGGATTGTTATTTCGTTGTAATTAGTAATGTTATTTTCGATATTAAAGTCTTTTGGAAAAGAATGTAAATTTTCTATTTTTTGTGCAGATTTTTTTCCAAGATTAGATGTTGTATCATTTTTTGAGAAACCAGAATTAGGGATTAAAACTAATTCAAATTTTGCTTGATTAAAATCAGTTTTTAACTTATTTAACTCTTTTCTTGTTAAATTCATCATGAATTTATTTGGTTCTTCAAGCTTTTGGTAATCTCTATCTTTTTCTAAACCATATTGTTCAAGCATCATATTTTCAAACGATGACGTTGAACCCGTATTTATAAAGTTTGAAACTGTATATTGTAAATTCTGATTTTCAGCAATAAAAGCTGGTTTGTTGTTAATAAATAGAGTTGAATTAATGATTTTTAATTTATCTCCAGGAATTCCAACACATCTTTTAATAT
>JBILUY010000231.1:0-4002 GCA_044370735.1 Crocinitomicaceae bacterium
TAATCCATCTAAAGTTTTCTTTTCTAAAATTGTTTATTCACCAATTCAATCTTTTTCTAATTATCAAATAGATAGTATAAAATCCGTCTTTTTAGTTACTGCAATAGCTGATGATTCAAAAATTGTAGAGTATTTATCTAGATTTTTTTCTGTTAAAACTTTTAAATTTCGTGATCATCATACCTTCACTGAAGAGGATATTACAAAAATTCATCTTAAATTTGATGTTTTACGAAAAGAAGGCTCTATCATACTAACAACAGAAAAAGATTTTGTTAAGTTAAAGGAATTTTCAATTGTAAAAGAAGGTCAATATCCTTGGTACTACTTACCGATAAATATTGAAATTGATAGAGAAATAGAGTTTAATCAAATATTAGAAAATTATGTTGGAACAGTTTAATGAATCGGTTGCTTACATTCAATCAAAGACTAATGTAATGCCTTCTGTAGGTATCATTTTAGGAACAGGTTTAGGTGGTTTAGTAAAAGAGATAGAAGTGATTGATGAGATATCATATGCTGATATTCCTCATTTTCCAGTTTCAACAGTTGAAAGTCACTCAGGGAAATTAATTTTCGGGAAATTAGGCGGGAAAAATGTAGTTGCAATGCAGGGACGTTTTCATTATTATGAAGGATATGATTTCAAACAAGTAACTTATCCAGTTCGTGTAATGAAATTATTAGGGATTGAAAGATTATGCGTAAGTAATGCCTCTGGAGGAGTTAATCCTGATTTTATTGTTGGTGAAATTATGATTTTAAATGATCATATTAACTTTTTTCCTGGCAATCCATTAATTGGTAAAAATATTGATGAATTTGGTCCACGCTTCCCAGATATGAGTGAACCATATGATCCGTCAATGATCCAATTGGCAAAAGAAATTGCGAATGAAAATAATATTCGAATTGCTGAAGGTACTTATTTAGGTTTAACAGGACCTACTTTAGAAACACCAGCAGAATACAAGTTTGTTAGAGTAATTGGAGCAGATGCTGTAGGAATGTCAACTGTACCAGAGGTTATTGTAGCTAGACATATGGAATTACCTGTTTTTGCGATTTCGATTATTACAGATTTAGGTGTACCTGGCAAAATCAAAAAGGTTAGTTTAGAAGAAGTAATTGAAGTTGCTTCAAGGCAAGAACCTAAAATGACTTTAATTTTAAAAGAATTAATTTCCAGAATATAATACATGGAAAATTTAAGAGAAAAATATGAAGTAGTTGTTGGTTTAGAGATTCATGCTCAAATGCTAACAAATTCTAAGGCTTATTCAAATGATGTAAACGAGTTTGGATCTCATCCAAATTCGAATATAAGTGTTGTGACACTAGGGCATCCAGGTACGTTACCAGTAATGAATAAAAAAACGATTGAAAATGCAATTAGACTTGGTATCGCTTGCCATTCAACGATTGCTGACCTTCAATTTTTTGCTAGAAAAAATTATTTCTATCCAGATTTACCAAAAGGATATCAAATTACTCAAGATAAAACACCGATTTGTACTGGAGGACATTTGATTATCAAAGACGATGCTGGAAATGATAAATCTATCGGGATTACTCGAATTCACATGGAAGAGGATGCGGGAAAAAGTATTCACGATGTTGATGTTTATGATACGTTGGTAGATTTAAATAGAGCAGGAGTTCCACTTTTAGAAATTGTTTCAGAACCAGATATTCGTTCTTCTCAAGAAGCATATAATTATGTTTCTGAGGTTCGTAAAATTGTTCGCTATTTGGATATTTGTGATGGAAACATGGAAGAAGGTTCTTTGAGATGTGATGCAAATATTTCAGTTCGATTAAAGGGTGCCTCGGAATTTGGAACTAAAGTCGAGGTGAAAAATATGAACTCGATTAGAAATGTTCAACGTGCGATAGAGTTTGAGATCGATCGACAAATACAAGCAATTGAAAACGGTGATGTAATTTTTCAAGAAACACGATCGTTTGATGCATTAAAAGGAATTACAATATCTATGCGCTCAAAAGAAGCTGCTAATGATTATCGATATTTTCCAGAACCAGATTTACAACCAATTTTTGTTTCAAAAGAACAGATTGAACAAGTGAAAGGAGAAATGCCGGCATTACCAAGAGAATTGTTTTTAAAGTATACAAATGATTTTGGTTTATCTGAGTATGATGCATCAATTTTAGTCGATAACAAATATATAGCTTTGTATTTTGAGCAAATATTAGTACATACAAAAAATGTGAAAGGTGCAGCCAATTTTCTTATTGGTGAAATTAAGGGACATTTAAATCAAAAAGCTTTAGAAATTACTGAGTTTGAAATTTCACCAGAAAGAATTGCTGATTTAATTAATTTGATCGATAGTGGAAAAGTTTCGTACTCTATAGCTGCAAATAAATTGTTTCCTGAAATGTTTGAAAATGCTAATTTAAGTGCTTTAGAATTAGCATCTAAATTGAATTTAATTCAAGATTCAGATGAAGGTACTTTGAAGGCTTATATTCAAAAAGTTATTGAATTAAATCCAAAAGAAGTAGAAAGATATATTGCTGGTGAAAAACAATTAGTTGGATTTTTTATGGGGCAATTGATGAAAGTTTCACAAGGAAAAGCAGATCCAAAACAATCAAATGCATTAATGCGTAGTATGTTAGACCAATTAAATTAAAAGAATGAATTTTTTGAGTAAAATAATATCTATATTTTTTCTTAGCATTTTAATTTTTAGCTGTTCTGAAAATGAAAGTGATAATAAAAATGATTTACCAAATAATTTTGAAATTTCTGGACAGGTTTTAGGTGCTGCAAATCAAAAAATTTATTTAGAGGCTTTGGTTGAAAAAGGTAAAATTACTTTAGCTGAAACAGTTACTGAGGTAGATGGAAGTTTTGAATTATCTGGTAATATTAAAGGGATGGGATTATATCAATTAACTATTGGTAAAAAGGAAAATAAAAGTATTCCATTGACTTTATCTCCAAAAGATCATGTTAAAATTCAGGCTGAATATAATAGTTTTGAAAGACTACCGGTTATTACAGGAACTATTTGGGCTAAGTATATAACTGAATACATGCGAATTTTTAATGAATTCGCTTATCAACAGATTCAGCTAATGAATACACCTGGTTTATCAGAAGAGCAACAATTATCAAAATTTTATGAGATAAAAAAACCATTAGATAATTATTCGAAATCAGTTTTATCTAAAAATCCATCTAATCCTTCAGCAATTGTTTTAATCACAACGCTTACTCCTGCAATGGGATTTGATAATTGGGATACAACTAATTTATCAATTTTCAAAAAAGTTGAAAATGCATTTATGAGTAAGTATCCTTCTTCTCCGATTACTAAATCAATTCAACAACAAGCTGCGCAAATAAATCAACTTTACAGTCAATATAAATCAGGCAAATCAGGATTAAATTTAGCTCCTGAAATTTCTTTGTCGAATCCAGATGGTAAAATTTTAAATTTATCTGATTTAAAAGGAAACGTTGTATTAATTGATTTTTGGGCATCTTGGTGTGGTCCATGTAGAAGAGAAAATCCTAATGTAGTTAAATTATATAAAAAATATGCTTCTAAAGGATTTACAGTTTTTAGTGTTTCATTAGATGATGATGTAGAATCTTGGAAACGTGCAATAAAATCAGATGGGTTAATTTGGCCATATCATGTAAGTGATTTGAAAAAATGGGATACTCCATTAATAAACTTATATCAATTCAATTCAATCCCTTTTACAGTTCTAATCGATAAAAAAGGAAATATTATCGCTAAGAATTTAAGAGGTGTAGAATTGGAGGAAAAAATAATATCATTACTTAAATAAGATGAAAAAAATTGCCTTTTTATTAACTTTTGCCTTTAATTACGTTGTTTTTGGTCAACAAATTGAAGTTTCTATATCTGGGAATATATTTAATACAACAAAAGATTCAATATCTATTTCTCAATACTATGGCGGTACAAATTATCGTGATTTTTTAAAAGTTCCAAT
>JBILUY010000366.1:0-3976 GCA_044370735.1 Crocinitomicaceae bacterium
CGCAGCCATTGAGCGGGTTGAACTCCTCCATGGGGAGGCGCCGGTGCGGGTGGTGTTCCGGAACGGGGCCGCTGCCTTCGCGGGATTGGGGCGGGCCATGGCGCAAACTCTCGCGCAGGGTGACGCTGGAATCATAATTGGAACGTAGCCGGGATGAATGAGGGGCCAATGGACGCCACTATCCACATGCGACGCCGGCCGTCATTGGCCCTGAGATAGGAAGTAATTTTTGAGTGGATATTTCAGATTATTTGCCGTGTTTGTGTCGAATTGGCACGAGATATTGACCCGCAAGAATAACTTACATGCTCTATTGTGGGAGTTATCTCGGACTCATACCATGGCTAGATTTATCGAAATCCTTGCTCACAACCTCACTGACTACATTACATATTTACCTGGCGCCATATCTGAAAAGAAAATCATAGCGGAGATGGAAAGGCTGGGCATTGATCGTTGGATTAATGTAGTGGATGACGCCAAGCGGACTATTCAGGGATTCATGGCGTATGAGTATGGAAAATCCGTTACGATTAATGCGAGAGGATTCGATTACATTTGGTCAACAAATTATTTTCTTTATACAGATTTTACCAGGAGCTACTGCGGCAGCAGACAAAATGACATCCCGGGAGGAACGAAGTGCAAGAAATACGCAGAGGACCTGCTGGATGGAAGGGATGTTTCTCCACCCTATGATTGTCCGCGTCCTGATACCGAAACCGAGATAGCTGGTAAAGTCAACGAGTTGTGCCTTGCGGGCTGCGCATTCCTTTTGCTTCATGAATATGCCCACGCCCAATTGGATCACGGCCAATTTACAAGTGAACTATCTGAAGCCAGGCATTTGGGCAGCCTAGATTACAGAACGAAGGAACAGCAGAATCGGCTGGAGTCGCTTCGGCACAATATTGTAAGCAGGGAGGTGGAAGCCGATACACGCGCAATGGATATAATGTTTACATCGTCAAACGAACCGGAGCAGAGATTGTATTCTCGGGCACTCGGCGTTGTTTCTACTATGTTGTGTATGTGCTACCTCTATAAGACGGTGGGGATGAGGGATCCCGAGCACCCACCAATGTATGAAAGGATCAAGCGTTTATTGGACAAGCTGTCAGGAGTACTAGGCAATGACAATAAGTACGTTAAGGCTTGTTTTTACTTTGCCTCTGCCGGATTAGCATCGTACTTAGAACATCGAGGGAAACCTTGCGCTGAATACAATGGGGCATGTCCAATCGAAGCGTTTGATCTCGTCCTTGCACATTTTGATTCATTGGTCACTAAATAGACGAGATAAAAAACCAATAAAGTCACTATGGCATCCAGCAATCCATGCACGTCTAGGAGCTTAGGATGAAAGACTTCTCCTTGCACTTTTACTCCGACGAAGGCATTAATCTATCATTCAGCATTCGCCCATTCGCTGGCTTGGAGGAAGAGTACAGATTGATGAGTGAACCATTCTCGCTAAAAACTGATTTACATTGGAAAGAAAGGCGTGACCTCCAAAATGTCGTAAGGAAAACAGAGATTTGGTCGAATATTATTTTAGATGGTTTGTTGTTAATCAAAGACGAGGTAATCCTTGAGGAGTATAACCAAAGGATCGACTTGTTGTACTTGAACAGAATTGGAGAGATTGTAATTTGTGAACTAAAGATTGGCGGTGAGGCGATGGACGTAATCGGCCAATTGCTTCGATATATAGCCGACATGCAGGTGAACCCGATCGACATCAAGCAAGTAAGAAAATTATATGTTGATAGGACCTCAGGCTATTACGATCCACTGCGCATCGACGATAGACATGTCGTTATTGCGGAATCGGAATTTGATAAATATATCGCGTCGAACAAAATCACTTCGGCTTCGGTAAACATAAGGAAGGGCATAGTAATGGATGAGCCGATTCGAATGTTAAACACCGACTTTGGTACGGAATATATAGTGTATTCTTACTCGGCATACACGAATACCGATGGTCGCAACAATGGTTATTCAAGGTTTAGAATTGACTTCACCCGTGTTCTTTAACTTCAGAATATTGGTGCCTATGCCCGTAAAATGGTGACATTCTGGTTGTCGTTGGACAATTGGCCCGCATGATTGGCACTGAAGATAAGCATGCAAGGGGACCATGGCCGATGGATGTCCAGTCTCTGGATTCCGATTGCATATGGGGCGTTTTTGTTGCCGCCCTCTCCCCGATATTCGTCTCGCTGCGCCATCACGGGTCACGGCGTTCTAGTCAAAGCCCATTCTACAACAGCACGAAATCTACCGATGTCGCCAATAGCCATAGCGTTGGCGGCATAGGCCGGACCCGGTCGAACAGGACCGTCTACTGCAGCAATGGTCTCTCGCAGATTGTCAATTAGGTATGGCAAGGACGGAGAAGCGTAGAACGATTCGCCGAAGGAGCGTCGTCTGCGCAATATTTCCAGCCAAACCTCGTCACAACGCGCGTCGTAATCCGCCAGTGGCACCTCCTGTGGCATGTCCGCCGGGCGCATGGCTGGAGGAGGGCGAGCACGGAGGTCACGGAGGCGCCTCTCTTCGAGTTCGGCGGTGATACGGCGGCGCTCGGCGTCGGCCTGTCGCGCCTGCTCCTGCGCCTCGGCTGCAAATACCCTGTCTTCTAGCGTCGGTGCGATACCTGCGAATGCCGTCTCCGACTCCTCCCATGCAGCGCGGCGTTGCGCGGCATCAGCCTCCTCCTTGGCTCGTGCTGCAGCGGCGATTGCCGCGTCGTGGCGAGCTTGTTCCGCCCGTGACGCAGACAACTCGTCTCGGGCACGCTGCTCCTCTTCTGAAGTGACTCGGTTCTGAGCCTTCGCTAGGTCCTGCTCAGTGCGACGCAGCGCGGCACAGGATGTGCCGGCGACGTCGGATCGGTGGACAAAGTGGAGCCGGCGATCCGGTATAATGCGAAGAAACACAGTCAATCCACACCGGGGGCATCGGTAGTCCCGATCCGGCGAGGCGGTGTCCGGCGGGATCTTCCTATCCTCCTCGTCAAACGCGACAGGGACGAGCAGACCTTGGCCATCGTCCTCGGCGTTGATGTCGGAATGCGCCATGGCGACAGTATCAACGGAATGCTACTCGGGGCCAGTTGCTAGGGATACGGGTGTCGAGTGAACGTATTATCGGGAGAACAGCATCCCGACGACGACTGACACCGAAGGTGTAAGTGGTGCAAGAACAGTCTCGACCCGGCAGGAACCATCGGCCGCGACCAGGACGACGCGCCCGCCGATCGTTGGCCCGAGACGCCGGACCCGATGGGGATCGGTATCTGGGAGCACGATGAGGTCGCCTTCCTTGGGAGTCAGACTCGGATCGAGGATGACGTGGCTCCCGTTGATTGCCGGGCCGAGAACCTTTCCATGGGGAACGCTCGCGATGCGCCAATGCGGGGGGAGTTCGCCGGTGGTGCTAACAGGTTGGTCTGCAGACCCAGGGCGCGATTGCTGATCAGCTCCGAGCTGCGCCGGCGTAGATTCCGGCTGCCACCACGTCGGGGCGTGCATGGGATCGCCGGTCAGCAACCACGTCAGCGACACGCCGAGTTCCTTGGCGATGGCCGGGTAATACTTCGACCGGGCGATCTCGCCGTCGAGGAACCGCTGCATGTTCTGACGGGAAAATCCGCAGACGCGGGCCAAGTCAGCTGCCGACCGATTGACCGCCACCAGCACCGCCCGGATGCGGGTGGCCGGCGAGTTCGGATCGAGTGGACGCCGCATGGCGGAGACTACCCACGTTGTACCCAAATAGCCACTTGACATACAGGGTACGCGGCCTGAGCTTGTGGGTACATCGTGATGACAGACTCCTGCGGGTGAGCCCGACCGGACATCTCGTCCGCTCGGGAGCTGCCGCAGGTCATCGCAACAGGACTCCGAGGACGACATATGGCCTGGTGGGAAAGCGAGTCGGACGCGCCGGCGGCGGAAGCGATGGCCGT
>JBILUY010000232.1:0-3975 GCA_044370735.1 Crocinitomicaceae bacterium
CCCCACACCACCGCGCGGCCCCCCAACGTGCACATTACAAAGTGCCCCGCGTTGCAATTTTTCAATTGAATCGTTGGCTGTTTTTGTTTTCGCAGAGTGCATCAGACTAAATTGAATATGAAATTGAACCATTTAAAAAAGACAGCTTTGGTGAAAATTATATTCTAAAAACCTATAAGAATGAAACAGATTGCTTTTCATTGTGTGCGTCAAATCAAAGCATCTTAAAAGATTTAGACTAACATTTTTAATTCAGGTACACCATTGATATCACCCATAACAATTGCATTTTGTTCAAAGAAATTACCAATAGCGATGGCTTCTTCATGTGAAACCACCAAACAGCTTATTTCTGGTTCCCAGGTTTTGTCTTCCCCAACGCCTTCACCTTCAAAAAATTTATAGTTAGCAATTTTTACCTTTAATTCTTTGTGTCTTTTAAGGTTTTCTTCTTTTGACAATGATTTAGAAAATGGGTTAAATGCTGTAATATAAGCCCATGATGTTTTATTGAGGGAGTGAACCAAATCGTTTAACTCTTGATTTTCAAACCCAATTTTTATAACCATTGGTGGGTTATAAACTCTATACTCGGTGTTAGTGTAGGCGTTGATTAATTCTGTCATGCTGATTAAATTTTTAAGAAACGACCTCCTTCAACATTAATTTCACATAATCGGTGTTCTGATCCTCTTGGAAGTAAACATGGTTTTTATTGAAATCTTTCACTGTTAAGCTATCCTTCCAGTTAACTTCAAGCCATTTTGTGTTTGAAATGATGAATGAGTTAAGGACTAGGTTTTCCTTAGCTACTTGTGGTTGAACCTTTTCTTCCAAATATTTAAAAAATTGAATCTTCGCATCGTTAATCCCTTTAGAATTCCTAATCCCCTTAGGATCAATGAATGTCAAGTACTGTTTTCCCTCTTTTTTAATCCACAATACAAAATCAGGATAAAAATTGTTACCATCAGCAAAGAAGCCTATCCCTTTTTTACTCTGGTTTCTTAGTAAGAAGATTTCATCAAATTCTTTATTCCCATCCATTTGTTGAACTTGAAGTTCAAAGTCTTTCATGAACTGATGTTCAGAATCATTGAGCGCCACCGGGAAAACCTGAAGTTTGCTTTCATATCCTTTACCAACATAAACCAATGGCTTATATAAATGCATCAAATGATCAAATGCTTCAACTTGGTTGGCTATTTGAATAGACTTAAATGATGTATCAGAAAATGTGGTTTTAAGTTTGATGAATTTCTTTTCAATGTCTTCTATATCTTCATTTTTGTTCAATCTAATATCATACTGCATGATTAGATTGTCATCGGTGGAGGACAACATTCGGGTTTCAATATGATTTGCATTGAACCTGTTCTTGAAATATAAGTAGTACTGTTCAATGTATTTCTTGAGTAAAACCGTAACCAACTCTTGCCACACCTTCATGTTTTTCAAGGTGCTTAAGTTCATTTTATCTTCTGGGATAAAGACTCTGTACCAAGAATTATCAACGACTATTTCTTGTAACGTATTCTTTTCTAATTCAAGGTTTGCGAAACCTTTACTCGATTTAAAACTCTGGATATCAAAGTAAACTTGAGTCCAATCAATTAGTGCAAAATGTTGTGAATCGAGGTAACAAATCTGCTTTACCGTTTCAACCTTGTTGGATTTAGCACTCTCCAATGAATCAATTTTAGGATACCAATCGACCTCAACTTGGCTATTTTTAAAGATATTGGTGTCTAATTTTAACCTTAAAATTTCTTTACGCTTAAAGTTTTCAGATTCTTTTACTTGAATTAGTTTTAGGTCACTGGTTGATATATCTATTTTGTTTTGCGTAGGAATGGTAATTGTCACCCAGTCACCAGCATTCGTAGGTAATCCTTCTTCCTCTAAGATCTCTTTGAATCGCTCCATATAGTTAGCCTTAACCCCAAATATTTGAAGCGTCTCTAGGGGTCTTAAATGCTTCCTAACAGCTTTTAGGTTTTCTGGTCGTTGGTAGTCATCCAGCCCAACTGAACGTTTTAGACTAAAATCATAGCCTTGTAATCTAACACCGCGTCCAAACAACTGTATGATTTGTGATCCTTCAGACTTACCAATATTCATCAACCCCATTGAACTAACTCGCCAGGAAGACCAACCCTCAGTAAATTTCTTAGAACCAATAAGCATATTAATTTCTTGCTTAGGATTGACCTTGTTGATCTGAGCGAATAATGATTCCGAAAAATCTTTTTCTGTCCCTAGAACACCGTTATTCATGGCCAAATCATGTAGCTTCTTTTCATCGCCCACATTGATCACACCAAAGTATTTATCATTATCTCCAACTCTTAACCCAAGTTCACCATTAGCTCCTTTTAGATTGTCTAGATAAAGATTAGCCCCAATGTTGTGGTTATGAAATACTTCTTTATTAATCCCTTCAAAAATTTGTTCAGGTGTTAATTCAAGCTCATTTAAATAAGCAAAGCTACCCTCAAAAATGCCATATCCCTTGCCGTCCAAAAGACCAGCCTTGTTATTTAAGATCAGTTCAATATTTTTTGTGTAGTCTACCTGGTTCTTTAGGAAATCAGTTAAAAAATGGACAATATCTAATACATCAGAGGTATCAACACCGTTTTCTTTTCTAACAGCATTAACACTACTCCCCACAAATACCCAAAGCGGTTTAAATAACCTAAACTGGCTAGCTAATTCCGGTTTGTTCTTAAAAATTAGTAATTGCTGGTAGAAAGAGAGTAAGTTGGCTGTTAAGTACTTGTTCTTAAAGTCTAAATTATCTTCCTTCAAGTTAAGGATGCGGTAATCTTTACCATAACCATCTTCGTAAAAATATTTGTAGCTGTAATCGAATAAAATGCTTTTGGCATATTCTTGAGTCAACTCTTCTTTTTTACCTTTAGCTGCGGCACTAATAGCTTGACCAAAAGTAGCTGAATATTCAAATGCAAAACCAGTGGTACTCAATTGATCCCTAAAGCGCTTCCATTGGTCACCACTCATACCGCCGTGACCTTCATCTATTAACACCAGGTTATGAGTTTCAAAGCTATCAACTGCTACAGTTTTTTCTTTGCTTTCCTCAGAGAGTTTAGAGACCTCTATTATCTCTACTTCCCTTCCAGAAAACATACCAGATTGGTTTTTAGTAAAGATATTGGCCGGTATGCCTGATAATTGAAAATCTGCTAAATGTTGTCTTGATAGCGGTTCATTAGGCGTAATCAATAAAATCTTACTCTCATGACCTTTATTATTTTTCTTTGCATAGTGTAAATACTGCTTGATATTTACGTGCATTAAAAGTGTTTTACCACTACCGGTAGCATTCCAAAAAGCCAATTTGTTCAAATCAGTTTCTTTGAATGGGCTAACTTGATAAATTGATTCCCCTTTTTTGAGTTTTTTACCAATATGAACTTCAACTTCTTTGGCATTAAACTTTTTCACAAATTGGTTCAGATCGTGCTGTAATTGCTTTTTGTTACCAAAAAATTTATCAAGGTAGATTTCGGTAAAAAGAAGTGATAAGTACTGGAAATACTTCCAAACAAGTAATTCGTCTCTTCCATCAGAAATTTCATGGGTATACCTGACAATGTTTTCATCATATTGCTGAAGCATAGATTCAGTTAGATCTTCTGTGAGGTACAAGTGCGCTTTAAGCTGCTCTAAGACCTTAGTATTACCCTCTTCGGTATATCCTTCAGTTGATGAAAGTTTTAACTCTTTAAATACCTCTAAGCCATTTTTTGAAACGATTTTTGAACCAATAGCATCAATTCCAAAAAGCGATAATAGGTACTTATTCAGTACTATTTTATCATGAAAAT
Organism: Crocinitomicaceae bacterium; assembly: GCA_044370735.1. Taxonomy (GTDB): domain Bacteria; phylum Bacteroidota; class Bacteroidia; order Flavobacteriales_D; family Crocinitomicaceae; genus CANHVK01. The sequence goes on from JBILUY010000232.1 coordinate 3,855, forward strand.
TCGCCATTATAATTCTATTTCGTTAAACATCTTTTTGAAAAAAGTTTCTTCAATCAACTTGATCTTGAATTGATCACCCTCAGATCTAAGATTTTCTAGGTGGTGGTCACCATTGATATAG
>JBILUY010000249.1:0-3658 GCA_044370735.1 Crocinitomicaceae bacterium
AAATAAATGATTAAATGAGAATTTATTTGTCTGAGAAAAATTTATTAATGCTGGATTAGATATAGCTAAATTTGGATCATTATCTTTTACAGAAATAAATGAATTACCAAAAGATAGAGTTCTTGCATTAAAAGCCCTATCTAAAAAACTAAAACTATATTTTCCACCTATTTGACCAAAGGAATGTATAGTTGTAAATAGCATTAGTAAAAATAGAGCCCTCATACTTGAAATTAAATGTATACTAAAGTACAATTATGAATTTCTTTTTCCAAGTTCTATAGCTTCCAGATGTTGAATTTTACCATTTTCTATTTCAAATCTTAAGATGGTTTTAACGGAATGAAAACCTTTGTTTCCAACAGCTCCTGGGTTCATACACAACATATTATACTTAGGATCTAATTTTACTAATAAAATATGTGAATGTCCACAAATAAATAATTTAGGAGGATTTGTTTTTAAAATTTCAGCTACAGGTTTACTATAATTTCCAGGGCGACCACCTATATGAGTAATTAATACATCAATACCTTCTACTTCAAACCGATTAAATTCAGGAAATTCACTTCTAATTAATGTATTATCAATGTTGCCATAGACAGCTCTTAAAGGTTTAAAATTCTTTAATTCATCAGTAATAGAAATATCACCAATATCTCCAGCATGCCAAATTTCATCAACATCTGCAAAATATTGATAAATCTTAGGGTCTAAATAATTATGGGTATCAGATAATAAGCCAATTTTTTTCATTTGATAAAAAGTGGATGAAATGAAATTTTTCCTTCACTTGAAAATTCGACACTAGGTAAAGGAATTCTAAAACGGTTTAAAAGGAAAAAAGTAGTTTTTAAAAATTTATTTTTTGTTTCAATTTGTGTTAAATCGATGTCTAAACCTAAATAAAATTGACTATATCTATTTAAATTAATTGTTTTATTATCAAATTCATATATTAAATTGTTTGCACCATAACCTAGACAAAATGCAATGGGTTTAAGCCATTTATTATGGGTTAAATTTAAATTTCCTAAGGAAGTCGATAACCAGAATGTTTCACCGTTATAATCTTTTAACCAATAATTTTTCCATGACGTCCCTAAAGTAGAAGGATTATAATGTTGTAATCCACTGTTTGTATAGGAATATTTGAATTGAATTATTTGCTTTTTAAAAATTTTTTCTTGAAAATAAAAAAGACTATTTCCTGAGAGATTCATGCCAATATCATACCATGACCAACCTCCAACATCCACACGTCCATCACAATATTCTTTAGTAGTACTAAAAAGAGTACTTTCAAGAAACGCTAAATTTAAAGCTCTATTTTTGGGGATTCCCGACCATTTATTTAGTTGATAGAACATAGATGTCATTTGATAGGACCCATAAGAATGAAAAAATTTATCTAATCCTCTCCATGTCTGCCAATCTTGTCTTAAATGAAATTTACTAGTATGAGGCGAAGAGAAAAATTGTTGTGACATTTCGTAGGTAAAGCCCAAATAAATTAATGATTTAGCTGAATAATTTAGTGTTTTTCGAAAAATGAAATTTGTATCAACTTGAGAAATTCCAACTCTAGTTAAAAACAAAACAACAAAAATAATTGAAAGCTTTTTTTTCATACGCTAGCAAAGATACTTCAATTTAGGCTTTCACTGCTTTTATCTGTACTTTTGTAAGTAGTAAATCTTTATAAGCATGTCTAATTTTAATGAAGAGGATTGGATAAACAAAAGGAAGTCATTCAAAAAGAAACTGAATGTAGATTATTTGTATGATGGAATTTTGAAGCAAGATCGAAATATACTTTCTTCTGCAATTACTTTGATAGAAAGTGAATTACATGTAGATAAAAAGACAGCAAATGAATTAATCAATAAATGTTTAACTCATACTGGGAAAGCCATTCGAATTGGTGTTACAGGTGTACCAGGAGTAGGGAAGAGTACATTTATCGAGGCATTTGGATTAAAGCTTATTAGTGAAGGAAAAAAGGTCGCAGTATTAAGTGTGGATCCTTCTTCAGAAACTACCAAAGGAAGTATTTTAGGGGATAAAACTAGAATGGATTCTCTTTCAAAAGCAGAAGGAGCATTTATTCGTCCTACTTCATCACAAAGTCATTTAGGAGGAGTAGCTAAATTTACTAAAGAATCTATTATTTTATGTGAGGCTGCTGGATATGATGTAATATTAATTGAAACTGTAGGTGTCGGACAATCTGAAACTATTGTTCATTCTATGGTCGATTTTTTTCTTCTTCTAATGTTACCAGGTGCTGGTGATGAGTTACAAGGTATTAAACGTGGAATTATGGAACTAGCTGATGCTGTTGTTATTACTAAAGCAGAATCGGAACACTTGCAGGTAGCTAAAAAGACTGCAAATTATTATAAACAAGCATTGCACTACCTTCCATTAAAGGAAAATAGTTGGCAACCAAATGTTTTATTATATTCTTGCTTTGATACAAATAGTTTAAATAATGTTTACTTATTTATTAAAAAATTCTTTGATAAAATAGATGTTTCAATATTGAGAAAAAAACAAGATATTTATTGGATGTATGAATACCTTAAACAATTTCTTTTAAAAGATATAGATACTTTAAAAAAAGAAGAATTGAGAAAGGTTGAGTTGCAATTAGCAGAAAATAAAATAAATGCTTTTGATGCTGCAGTGTTATTGTATGGTAAATTAAAATCTAAAAATGAAAAAAATTGAATTTAAAGTTGAGGGAGAATATATAGAACTAATCCAATTATTAAAAGCGCTAGGATTAGCTCAGACTGGAGGACATGCAAAAATGATTGTTGATGAAGAAATGGTAACAAGAAATGGTGAGTTAGAAACCAGAAAACGAGCGAAGTTAATTGTCGGTGATATTATTAAGGTACATGAATTAGAAGTTCATATTTGTTAACGAACGATAGATACATGTCCATTTAATTCATAATATTTCTCACGCATGGATGTGTATTTAATTTTCCATACATATACATCATTTGAACATTTTATTCCTTTATAGGTTCCATCCCAACCTTCTTCTATGTTATTTATTACAGCAATTCTTTCACCCCATCGATCGTAAATTTCCATTTGAAATTCTCTAATATTTACACCTACAGCTTTAAAAATTGCGTTTCCGTTTTTACTATCTGGATAAAAGGAATTTGGTACATATAATACATCAACAAAATCTAAATAAATAATTGCTGAATCAATACAATTATTTTTGTCAATTGCTATTACCTTATAATTCGTGTTTTCAGTTATTGATGCATAAACAGTGTTACAACTATCGCAATTTAAACCAGTTTTTGGTGTCCAAGTTAATGATTTATAATAATGATTTGCTACATGTATAATTGCTGGGTTTTCCCAATCAGCATCTTGTGATATTACGTAATCAACTCTATGTTTAGGATAAACATTAATGGTGATTTTTTCTGTGGTTTTACAATTTAATGTATCATAACCAATTAGTTCATAGACTGTTTTTTGAGATGGCGAAACTTTAAGTTTACTTGCATCTTTTTGTATTTTAGCATTATCATAATTCATCCATTCATATTTAACCATCAAATAACCTGAAATCAATACACTATCACCTGGACAAATAGTTGTATCATTACTTACAGTCATTTTG
>JBILUY010000233.1:0-3939 GCA_044370735.1 Crocinitomicaceae bacterium
GTAATGGGTGCGACATTTAAAGAAGATGTTTCAGATATCAGAAACACAAAAGTAATTGATGTGATCAAAGAATTCCAATCATATCAAGTATCTGTTGACCTAGTGGACCCACATGCTTCTTCAGATGAAATGATTCATGAATATGGTATTGGGTTGCATTCTCAACCTGAAGGCAAATATGATGCTGTTATTGTTGCTGTAAATCATAAAGAATATATTTCATTAGATGAATCATATTTTAGAGATTTATTAGTTGATGGGAAAGGTACTTTTGTTGATATCAAAGGTATCTTTAGAAAGAAGATTAATGAATTAGATTATTGGAGTTTATAATCAGAAACTTTTTATAATGAATATACTTATCACCGGAGGTGCTGGATTTATCGGATCACATGTGGTCCGATTGTTTGTTAATAAATACCCTAATAACAATATCATAAATTTTGATAAGTTAACCTATGCAGGTAATCTATCCAATTTGAAAGATATTTCTGATAAATCAAATTATACTTTTGTTAAAGGGGATATATGTTCATCTGAGGACGTAGCAAATGTTTTTGAAAAATATAAAATTACTGATGTTATTCATTTGGCTGCTGAATCACATGTAGACCGTTCAATTGAAGGTCCGATGGAATTTGCAATGACGAATGTAATCGGAACACTAAATTTATTGAATCAGGCGAAAAATTATTGGGATTTGAATGAAAAACATACTTTTCACCATGTTTCGACAGATGAGGTATATGGTTCATTAGGAGAGGATGGTTTATTTACTGAAAAAACACCTTACGACCCAAGAAGTCCCTATTCAGCATCTAAAGCTTCTTCAGACCATTTTGTTAGCGCATTTTTTCACACGTACAATTTCCCTGTTAAAATGTCTAATTGTTCAAACAATTATGGTAGCCATCATTTTCCTGAAAAATTGATTCCATTGATGATACAAAATATCATTAATATGAAATCTCTTCCTGTATATGGAAAAGGTGAAAATATTAGAGATTGGTTGTGGGTAGAAGATCATGCACGAGCAATTGAAACCATCTTTTTTAATGGGAAATATGGAGAGTCATATAATGTAGGAGGATTAAATGAATGGAAAAATATTGATTTAATTCATTATTTGTGTAAAATAATGGATCAAAAATTAAATCGAAAAGAAGGTACTTCTGCATCATTAATTACTTATGTAAAAGATCGTTCCGGTCATGATATGCGTTATGCTATTGATGCAACTAAATTAGAAAATGATTTAGGTTGGAAACCATCTATCACTTTTGAAGAAGGATTAGAAAAAACGGTTGATTGGTATTTAGATAACGAAGAATGGGTGAAAGAAGTGACGAGCGGTGATTATCAAAAATATTATGAATCAATGTATAATAATAGATAATGGGTTTATTTACATTTCTGTCAAAAAATAAAAAAAAGGAGGTAGTGTTACCTCCTTTTGATTTTGGTATTATAGAAATTGATATGCATAATCATCTATTACCGGGAATTGATGATGGTGCTCAGTCAATGGATCATACGATTGGAATGTTGATTAAATTCATAGAATTAGGATATAAAAAAATAGTGTTTACACCGCATGTTATGCAAGACTGTTATCCTAATACTCCTGAAATAATTCAATCTAAATTAGATGATGTCAGACATGAGTTAGACAAATTAGGGTTAGATATAATTGTTGAAGCTTCAGCAGAATATAATATCGAGGATTCTTTTTGGGATAAAATAAAATTAGATAATCTTTTGGCTTTACCCGGAAATTACATTTTATTTGAGTATTCTTTTTTTTCTAAACCATTACAGACTGAAAAATATATTTTTGAATTGATCGTCAAAGGTTTTAAACCCATTATTGCACATTTTGAAAGGTACCCATATTACTTTAATCAACCTGAAATTATTAAAGAATATAGAGAAAAAGGTGTATTAATACAATTAAACTTATTATCTATTGTAGGTCATTATGGCCCTGAAGTTCAAAAACAGGCTCACAGGATGATTGATAATGGTTGGGTAGATTTTGTAGCTACTGATTGTCATCGAATAGAGCATTTAGAAATTTTACAAAAAACTGCTTCTAATCCTTATTTTCATAAATTAAAAGATTTGAAACTTTTGAATCAAACCTTTTGGAAATAAAAAAAGCCTCATTAGAGGCTTTTAGTTTATAATTGATTTAGCAACGATTTAAGATTTACTTTTTTGTCAATATAATGATGTAATTCATCGATAGAAATTCTAATTTGCTCCATCGAATCTCTATCTCTTAGGGTTACAGTATTGTTTTCTAAGGACTCATGATCAACAGTAATACAAAAAGGAGTACCTATTGCATCTTGTCTTCTATATCGTTTTCCAATTGAATCTTTTTCATCGTATTGACATTGGAAATCAAATTTCAAGTTGTTGATTATTTCTCTTGCTTTTTCCGGTAATCCATCTTTTTTCGTTAAAGGCATTACAGCAACTTTATAAGGTGCCAAAGCATAAGGCAAAGAAAGAACCACTCTTTCTGATCCGTCTGCTAACGTTTCATTTTTTAACGAATTACTTAAAACTGCAAGAAACATCCTATCTAAACCTACTGAAGTTTCAACTACATAAGGAACATAACTTTCATTCAATTCTGGATCAAAATATTGCATTTTTTTCCCTGAATGGTTTTCATGTTGTTTTAAATCAAAATCTGTACGCGAGTGAATTCCTTCTAATTCTTTAAAACCCATTGGGAAATCAAATTCAATATCACATGCAGCATTTGCATAGTGTGCTAATTTGATATGATCATGTAAACGGTAAGCATCATCTCCCAAACCAAGAGCTTTATGCCATTTAACACGCGTTTCTTTCCAATATTCATACCATTTCATTTCTTCTCCAGGACGTACAAAAAATTGCATTTCCATTTGTTCAAATTCACGCATTCGGAAAATAAATTGTCTTGCCACAATTTCATTTCTGAAAGCTTTCCCGATTTGGGCAATACCAAAGGGAATTTTCATTCTTCCTGATTTTTGAACATTTAAGAAATTAACAAAAATACCTTGAGCTGTTTCTGGTCGAAGATAAATAGTAGCCGCATCACCAGCAACAGAACCTAATTCTGTAGAGAACATTAAATTGAATTGTCTAACTTCAGTCCAGTTTTTAGATCCGCTGATAGGACAAACAATTTCTAAGTCGATAATTAGCTGTCTTACTCCTTCTAAATCATTGTTTTCAAGAGTAACACGCATTCTGTCTTCAATATCAGAAATCTTTTGAGTGTTTCTCAATACATTAGGATTAGTTGCTAAAAATTGAGATTCATCGAAAGCCTCTCCAAATTTTTTAGACGCTTTATCTACTTCTTTATTTATTTTTTGTCTAATTTTTTCAATATGTTCCTCTATCAATACATCAGCACGGTATCTTTTTTTAGAATCTTTATTGTCAATTAAAGGATCATTAAATGCATCAACGTGACCAGAAGCTTTCCAAGTTGAAGGATGCATAAAAATCGCAGCATCAATACCAACAATATTTTCATGCATCTGGGTCATTGATTTCCACCAATAAGTTTTGATGTTGTTTTTAAGTTCAGACCCTAATTGACCGTAGTCATATGTAGCTGCCAAACCATCATATATTTCAGAGGATGGAAATACATATCCATACTCTTTTGCGTGGGAAATTACTTCCTTTAATTTATCTTCTCTTTGTTCCATACTACAAATTTAATCAAGTGTTTTTAAATACACTTTACTTCTAAATAATTCATAAAAAAATCATCTAATTTTGGTTTAATTCAAGTATTTCGGTTTCTTTATTTACTTTTGATAAAATATTTTATTTCGACCTAATTTATCTAATAAACAAAAGATTATATATGAAAAAAATTTTAACCGTAGTAATTTTAACAGGTTCATTTTCATTTTTAAATGC
>JBILUY010000053.1:0-13844 GCA_044370735.1 Crocinitomicaceae bacterium
ATGCATTTTCGCTTTCGATAGCAAAACTTACTTTATCACCTGCTTTTTTTCCAGAAAGATTTACTTCGAAATCAGGAATCATAGATTGTACTCCAAATAAGAATACCATTGGATGTTCTGAAGTTGTTTCTTCAATTTTTTCTCCAGTTTTGTGGTTTGTTAACTTGTAATTCAAGGAAACAACTTTGTTTGCTTCAATAATCATAGTTGCATTTATTTTCTATGAAGGTACGAAGAAAAATGAATGGAATTAAAATAATTACAATTTATTCAAATTTCTATTCTTTCTATATTCCACAATTTCTTTGATTAAATCCCACGGAAAATCGTTGTCTAATGGAAATTGTATTGCGCCTGTTGAATACTTGAAATTTGACAATTTTGGTTCAAAGTGTTTGATCCCATCTCCGGTTGGATAAAATCCGATGTGTTTTTTATATCCTGCGAAATAGACTAAAACACCATTCAATTTGTAAGCAGGCATATTGTAACTAATACATTCTTCAGCTTCTGGGATTAAATTTTTTAAGAATGTTCTTAATTCAATTAATTTTTCCAATGTTTTTCCTTCGAAAGTATCAATATATTGATCTACAGAAGTGAATTTGATTTTTTCCATGTTAATTCGTTTCGACAATGTTTAATTTTTTACTTGAAAATAAATCTTCAGGAGAAACAACGAGTTCATTGTAAGGGATTTTATTTCCATATCTCTTTTTCATTACTGCTTTCACAGTAGGATTATCTAAATTGAAAGATTTTAATTTTTTAGTAGGACAAATTTCAATTTCTAACCCTCTTTTGTAGATTTTCCAAACTAATTCTGAACAGTAAATTTTGTCATCACTCCATTCAAAAGTGATATCATAGTCTTTTCCAATTAACTTTTTACCTATTTGATAAGCCTTTTCCCATTTTTCTTGAGAAATTTTATTGTGTTCAATTAATCGTTTAATAACATAATGTTTGTTGTTACCACGATTAATCCATTCATCTAAAGGCGTTTCTTTAATTGGTTGAACCGCTTCTAAAACAATCCATTGTTTGTTTTTTTCAAAGAGAATACCGCAATGTGAATACTTCGAGTTTGTAGCAAGTTGAATGGCTTTACTTTGGGAAGATTTAGATGTCTGAAAGATGATATCACCATTATGATATAACTCTTTTTTCTTTGATTGAAAAGAAAAAACGAGTGAAATAAGTACGATAAAAAGTGTTAGGTATTTCATTTTTTGTTATTTAATCCACATTAATTTTTCTTTCTCAACCTTCATTTTTAGAAAACCAAATACAACGGTACATTGTGTGCCAACAATTTCTTCGACTGTACCAGATTGTTTGGTTTCGATGAGTTTAACGGTAGAACCAACTACAATTTTATCTCGTTGATAAGGGTCTTTTTTGGGAGGTTGTGCTTTTTGTTTTTTAGGATTTTTTTGAGGAAGTTTTACTTGTGCTTTTAATAACTCTATTCGTTTTGCTTCTTCTTCTTTACTTTTTTCAACAGAAATATATTTTTTGATATCTTCTAAAAGGGGTTGATTGATGTCTTTTTTCTTTGCTTTAGTTATAAAACGTGTTATAAATTGCTTCATTTTTTTCCCGTAAACGATGTATGTATTGTTCTGTGTCATCGTTTCATTTAAAGATTTCACTTTCTCCTCCAACTTGACACGTTGTTCTTCAAAGTGCGTTTTTGTTTTAAAAGCAATTTCTTGTGCTTCAATATGTTCTCTATTGAGTTTTTCGAGATACGTTTTTTCTCGTTGTAATTCGCTCAACAATTTATCCATATTTACTTTCTGCTCATTGACTTTCGTTTTGGCTTCCTCAATAAGTTCTTGTGGAATACCATTGATTTGAGCAACTTCGAAAGTGAAAGAACTACCTGGTTGTCCGATGGAAAATTTATAAAGTGGTTCGAGTGTTTCGGTATTAAAAAGCATAGAACCATTCACTGCGTTTTTCAGTCTGTCCGCTTTCAGTTTGATGCTTGCATAATGTGTTGTAATTACCCCAAAGCACTTTTTATTATATAAATGTTCGAAGAAAACCTCTGCCAATGCACCTCCTAAATCAGGGTCTGATCCAGTTCCAAATTCGTCTAAAAGTAATAAGGTTCTTCTATTGGCGGTATCTAAAAAGTATTTCATACGCTTCAAACGATATGAATATGTACTTAACTCGTTTTCAATAGACTGATTATCACCAATATCACTTAATATTTGTTGAAAGAAACTCATCTTACTGTTTGGATGAACAGGAATTAACAATCCTGCTTGAAGCATAAGTTGTAATAACCCTATTGTTTTCAGTGTGATACTCTTACCTCCTGCGTTTGGACCTGAAATAACAAGCATACGAGAAAACTTATCCATTGCCAGTGTTTGAGGTAACGTTTGTTTTTTTAATGCTTGGTTATTTTTCCATAAAATAGGGTGGAAGGCATTGATTAATTCGATGGTTGGTTCTTCTGAAATACTAGGTAAATCCGCTTTTAATTCCAGTGCTAATTTGGTTTTAGCATTAATAAAGTCAAAAGACACTAATACTTCTTGATAAGATTTAATCAATTCGTAATGATGCGCAATTTCAGTAGTCAAAATTTTTAGTATGCGAAAAATTTCTTTACGCTCATCATCGATTAATAATTCAAGTTCATTATTAAGCGGAACGTTTACTTGCGGTTCAATAAAAGTTAAACTTCCAGTTTTAGAAGATCCAACCACTGAACCTTGAATTTTTCGTTTATGGGCAGAAACAACGGTTAATACCCTTCGTTCATTGATGAATGCTTCTTTTGTTTCTCCTAATAATCCGTCACGAAGAAAACGGCGCATTTCCTTTTCGAAATTTCGATTGATTTGATTGCGAAGAACGTGTATACTTTGTCTAATTTGGTACAATTCGGGTGAAGCATTGTCTTTGATATTTCCTTTGTTATCAAAAACATTCTCAATGGCTTCAATGATTTCTTTCGTGTAATATACCGATTGAATTATTTCAATCAATTTAGGATATTGTTCTTCTCTTTTATCAAAAAAATACACGATAGCATTTACCAAATCCGATGCTCTGTAAATACGAACAAATCCTTCTTGCGAAAGCACAGCATCTTGGATTGGTAGTAGGGTTAACTCTTTGGTTAATTCTTCAAATTGCATAGCAGGAAAATGTTCTCCCACAACTCGAATTGTATGAAATTCTTTAAGTTGTAAAAGGTCTTTTTTTATCTGCTCAAAATTGTTCCCTGGTTTGAGATTAGCTAATTTTTCTTTTGCTGTTTTACCTGATGCAAAATCTGTCAACCAATGTTGTATGATTGTGAATTCAAGGTCTTTTAATGTTTGTTCGTCAATTGCTGTCATACATTGTAAAGGTAAAAATTATGATTGATTTAGGTTGTTTATGCTTTTTGAACTATAAACAAATAATCATTTTTTCTAACAATTTTTGAATTTATATGTTTAATTCTAGTTGCTTTTATATCTTTAGGAATTAGTTTAACCACTTATTAAATTGTAAAATATGAAGTTTATATTACCATTTTTTGCGTTATTTTTCTTATTGTTAGCATCTTGTAAGAAACAACAGGTACAAGCGGATAAAATCCAAACGGTTGATTTAAACGAAACAGGTTTTGAAAGTCGTGTATCTTATTTTTGGGATGAGGTACCAACGAATGAAAAATCATTAAATGATAAAATCACCTTCTTCCACGTGGCAGATGTTGCTTCTCCAGTAGTAAATGGTCAAACGACAAGTGCTACCGGTATGGAAATTTCAGGTAACTTTTGTTATGTAACGTATCACATTGCTGGTTCAGTATATGGTGGTGCTATCGAAGTGTTTGATATTAGTACTCCAGCTACTCCTAAATTAGTTTCTCAATTAGTGTTAAACGACACTGATTTTAACGAGTGTACAATTGTAGATGGTAAATTATATGTAGTTGGTGGTAGAGATATTTATTATTCAAAGTTTACGGATAATAATACTAAAGGTGCTATTTTATTAGAGGTTGAATTATCCGAAGGGTTGTTAACTAAAAACTTAAGATGGACTGCTTTACCTTCTTATTCGGGGAACTCGGTGGCTTATTCAAATAATTTCTTGTTTGTTGTTTCTGGAAGCGAAGGCGGAGGAATTACTAAAGTAAACAAACAATCAATGAAAGTAATGGATATGGATTTGTTTGATAACGCTCGTTACTGTGATGTTACAGGTGATGTTCCTTCGGGAAATGTATTGGCTTTACAAGGATTAACAGAACCTAAATTATATACCTATTCCGTTAATTCAAATTTTAAAACGACAAAACAAACTTTTCCACTTGCTTCAAATAATGTGACTTACAATGGTAAAGCAGTGTTATTCATATCAGGAAATGAGGCGTATGTTTGTACAGGGGAAAAATCACTTTTCGTATATAACATAAATGATTTGAAAGCTCCTAAAAAAGAGTTTACGTCTTTAGGCGATGGATTGATGAATGGTGTGCATACAGACAAAGAATTTATTTATGTAGCGAATGGGTATGATGGAGTGATCGCATACAACAAAGACGATTATTCAATTCATACTAAATTTAAGTTTGATGGATCTGCTAACTATGTTCAATCTAATGGATCATATATTTTTATCTCAAATGGTAAAGGGGGATTGAAAGTATTACGTAGAGTTGATCCATTACCTGAAAAAAATGAGTGTGCGGATAGATTACCATTGTTACCTGAAACTATTAAAGATAAATATCAAGTGAAAAACAAACAGAAGTTAACATTTGCTAGTAACAATACGATGAATGATAATTTTTTAAATGATGGTGAGTTTTACTATTGTGGAAATTTAACGATAAAAGGTTCTGCTCAAATGAATAATGGTGCAGTAACGGAAGTTTTTGGTAATTTATCTGTGAATGATTTAATTATTAATCCTGGCTCAACATTGAGAATTAAAGGAACGTTAACTGTTAATGGCGAGATTGCTTTAAAAGGTAAATTAGAGTTTGTAGGAACTGAAAGCAAGGTTGTTTTATCTGGAAAAGATAAAGTGAAGAAAACTCCAGGGTTTACTGTAGTTGGAACTTATGTATCTAATTATCCTTTTTAGAATATATTAAAATACAATTTAATCCCAGTCGAAAGATTGGGATTTTTTGTTTAAAAACGAATAATTTTCACCAATTTTGGTCGTAATTTATTTTTGAAAATAATAATCAATGAAAATAATTTCCTTTAATGTGAATGGAATTCGTGCAATCGCACAGAAGAATTTCTTTGAAGATATGGAACAACACAATCCAGATATACTTTGTTTGCAAGAAACAAAAGCTACTGTTGACCAAGTAAAAGACACAGTAAAAAGTTTGTTTGGCTACGAGGTATATGCTAATGAAGCTTCAAGAAAAGGGTATTCAGGTACAGCCATTCTTACAAAACACACTCCTCTATCCGTAAAATACGATATTCAAATTGAAGAACACGATCAAGAGGGAAGAGTGGTTTGTTTGGAATTTGAAAAATTTTATTTGGTGAATGTCTATACTCCAAATTCAGGTGGAGAATTGTTGCGTTTGGGTTACCGTCAAACGTGGGATGCAGCTTTCTTGAATTACTTAAAAGAATTAGAAAAATCAAAACCTGTTATGGTGTGTGGCGATTTAAATGTAGCTCACAAAGCGATTGATTTAGCTCGTCCGAAAGAAAATTATAATAAGGCAGCAGGGTTTATGCAGGAAGAAATAGATGGGATGGATAATTACCACAAAGCAGGAATTGTAGATACATTCAGACATTTAAATCCTGAACAAGTAAAATATTCTTGGTGGAGTTACCGAGGTGGGGCAAGAGAGAAAAACGTAGGCTGGCGGATTGATTATTTTTTAGCTTCTGAAGCATTATTACCATCAATTAAAGAATCGTTTATTTTAAATGAAGTCCACGGTTCGGACCATTGTCCGGTTGGGGTGATTGTTGAATAAAAAATCGCTTAACTTAAAATGAAAAAGGCTGTAAACTTTGATTTACAGCCTTTTTTCTTGTTGATATTTATTACTTTATAGTAATTTTTCGTGTCAGGGCAACTGTTTTACAATTGTCTTGTAAAGTTTGTTTTATCGAATAATCTCCTTTTGTTTTATATTGATGAGTTGGATTTGTTTCCGCTGAAAATGTTCCATCTCCAAAATCCCACGTAAGAGTAAGGTGGTTTTTCGCATTAGAGTGTAATTGTACAACATCATTATTTTGAATGATATCGAAAGCAGGAGTTAAAGGTCTTTGTTTAGGTAGGTAACGCCATCTCGCTAGATTATTCAAAACGACTTTGGTGGCTGCTAATTCGATGACTTCACGTTGAAATGGATCAACATCAATCATCGCTGTGTTTTTGTAAGGGGTTTCTCCAAAAATAGTTGTGTAAAATGTACAAGCAGACAAATAAGATCCGGTTAACACAGGATGAAAACGATCTTCTTGGTATAAATTAATTTCAGGATTTGTTTCGCGTACTTCTTTCCAAACCATCCCTACGGGAGAAACTCCTGTGTATAATTTATCGGCAAATCGAAGGTATTGTCTTTCGATACGGTACTGCATTGAATCATAAGAAGCAATTGCCTTCCATTTTTGGTTTCCATTTTTATATCCCCAGGTCATATAAAATAGAATGCGGGAACAAGAAGAATAAGTTCGAATGCTGTCAATGATTTTTTTTGCATAAGGATAGGTCAATGAATCTACTTTGAAATCGGGTTGAGCAAATTCGTTGCTATGTCCTTGAAGTACTATATAATCCCATTTTCTAGATTTAATTAACATATAGGTTCTTTCTCTGCCAGAATGATATTTTAAATCTTTACCACCAGTAACAGCTGTGTCTGTAAAAACTGTTTTGCCTTTTGATTCTGCAATGGCTTTGAATAAACCTGGGGTGTTGTTGTAAAATGTAAAACTATTTCCAATAAATAAGACAGACGTTGTATCTTGACTAAGAACACTATTTCCAAAAATGAACAACGAAATAATTAATAAAAATTTCAACATAAGATTAAATTTTCACGAAAGTAAAAAAATCTTCTTTTTATTAATGATTATTTAAAATGTAATTTTTGTGCCTAGGCTATCATAGTATTCGACATCATTTCCATTTATCGTTTGAATGTAACCATTAGGTAAAATTGCAATGTTTTCAAAAATGGGTGGAATAATGTTTTTTCCTTTTGAATTTAAAATTCCAAACAAAGGTTTGTTTTCAACTTGAAATAAATTTTCATTTATAACTGAAATTTTTCCATGAAGCGGGATAGATTTCAATTCACCCTTTAGATTAACTATAGAATATCCCGTGTTTTTTTTGACAATTATTTGTTTGCCAATGGATGAGATTACTTCCGTATCATAGAGAGTAGCTTGTATATAGAGGTTTGAATCAAGCATGTAAGTAGTTTTATTTTTGAAAATGAAAATGTGGGAATTACTTGAAAGAGTTCCTATTATTTTTTCATATCCGTCAATACCCTTGTTTGAAGACAAAGAATAAAGTGTACTCTTCTTTTGGTTTTTATCGAAATAGGAGAATGTACCTTTACCATAATAGGTGAAATGAGTAATAAATGAGGATGTAAAAATTTCATCACCATTGATTTTATAAAGTTGAAACTGATTATTGGTTAGTTTGATGACTATTAGACTATCAAGAAATTGTACCTTTTGTATCGTTTTTTTGGGATCAATTTGTTTTCCTGTTTTATAAAACAAATTTTTATTAGACATTAATACAAATCCTCTACAAAAAGTGTCTACTTTGCTCTTATTCTCCCATTTATATAATTTTTTAAAGTCTTTATTTTGGATAATTATTTGATTGGTTTCCTTAATTAAAATATCACTGTTTTGATTATCAATAAATATTTCAGCATTTTTATAGTAGTGTAATATTCTAAGTGTATGATCAAAAATGGTATATACATTTTCTTTGAAAGCGATGATAAAATTTCCGGATGAATAAATTTTTTTGTAATTCAAAGGTAAAATGGTATCTCCGTTGAGATTTTGAACTCCTACACCTTTGATACTTTCACAGATAAAAAGGTCTTTTGAAATAAAATGTAATGGTTTGTTATAAGTTTCTAATAATTGGTTCAGCGTACAATTTCGGATGCAGTATTTTTTTGATTTTTTTTCTACTAAATAGTCAAATTCATAAATTTTGGGGGATATCGTTTTTCCTATGATTTCATTATTGTTTGAAACAACATAATTTTCATTATTAAGAGCTATTAATGTTATGTTCTTTCCTTTTGAACATACTTTTCCATTTGAAAGAGGTATTGAATTAAATGAAGAATCTATAAAGGTATGGCCTATATTCGTTTTACCTACAAGAAAAAGGGTGTCATCATATTTCTTTAATCGTTTTATTGAGAGGTATATAGGTGGGATTACATAGCCTTGTGTATCAGTTAAACCAACTTGTTGATGAATTTTAACAATAGCAGTATTTTTAATAAATGATTCGAGATAATCAACCCCTTCATAAAACAAAGAATCTCCATTTGGTTTTAGATAATTCCATTTTGCTTTAGAAATTAAATATGGTTTTTGAAATTTTTTTTGGAATTTAAACTGAATGTTATTTTCAATTTCAGGGTATAAAAATGGTACCAAGTCAATTCCTTGTACTGTTTCGGAATTTCTATCTATGTTCTTTGTTTCGATAAATTCACCCTCCGTACAATATTTTATAAAACCTGTATTATTCTTACTAAAATAAGTAACAGGTTTATAGTCTCCTTCTTTTGAAATGAAACAAAATCCATTGTTTGTCAATCCCTTTACCCAATAATTTTGATGAAAACTACTTGTGTCTAATACAGCTAACAGTAGCATGTCTTTTTTTCTAAGATTTGAAAAAGGGATTAATTTATAATTTATTGCAGCGTAAAAACTAATATTAAATTCTTTGTTTAAAAAATGGTTGCTAAATTCTTCATCTTGATTTTGAATATTTATTTTTTTTGGCTGAAGTTTCAATTTATTCAATGAAAAGTGAGCATTTTCGACAAAAATTAAATTCTTGTAACAAGGTTTTAGTATTACAGAATCATTTCGTTTAAATCCCCATCGATTATAATATGAATATGAACTGTCTTTTGAGTAACGAGTAACTGTGTCCAAAAACCAACCAACATCTAGTAAACGTTGATCAAAATCAATGGGTAATTGTTTTTTTTGTTTTTGATTAATTGAGATAACATTTTCAAAAAATATCTCTTCTTTTTTAGAATGGTTTTTATACAAAATGACCACAACCAAATTCTTTTTATTCCATGCTTTTACAATGGTATCAGAAACAATTACTTTGGTGTAAATTGTCTCTAAAATTCTTTTTGAATTGCGTAAAGAAAAAACACCATAATAGCTTTGAGAACTTGGAGTGATAATTTCTGTAATGACAAAATCTCCCTCTCGGGTTAATAAATTGAAATTTGGGTTGATGATCTCTTTAAAATCTTCATTCATCATTCCCCAAAATCCATTTTTACTTACCGTGTAGTATTGACCATTTTTACTTATTGTACTGTATTCTGTCTGAATGAGTGTTTTTCCAGATTTTGAGATTAGACCTATTTTATTGTTCTCCTTTACTTTATAAAAATTGTAAAAGAGAGCCAGTGAATTCCCTTTTATCTTAAAAAGCTCTTTTCCAATCCTGTAGTCTATAAAATGGATACTGTCTTTGACAATATAATAATAGTGATCGTCAAAAAATTGACCGAATTCTGATTTTTTATCTAATTCTATTTTTTTATTTTCCCAAAGTATAAAATGTTGATTTTTACTGTGTAAATAAAAATGTTCTTCTGTTAATTCGTATTGTGAACAGAGTGTATCTATCAACATACCATTGGGTTGATATACATGGGCTTTAGATTTAAATTCAAGTAATAAATAATTATTAAAACTACTAATAAGGGTTTCATTATCGATCATCAACGGTTTTTTCCAATGAGTATTCATGAGTTGTATCGTTGTGTCAGACTGAAAAACAATCCATTCTTGATCGAAAGCTTTAAACCAATTTACCTTTGTTTTGAAATTCTTTTCAGGGCTGAAAAGATAGGTATGTTTTTGATCAATAATTGAATAAAAATTTTGTGTTATCCACTCAATTGATTGAAAAGTAGCAGGTATAATTTCCTTTCCTGTTGTGTCAATAAAACCGAATTTATTATCAATTAAAAAATAAGCGTATCCTTTTTCATCAAAAATGTGTACATATTGATAATCATGTTTTAATTCTGTGATTTTTCCATTATGAAAAATTTTCCATCCATTATCTTTTTTTATCGGAAAGTAAGGAGTATCTTGACTAAACCCAATGAAATTAGTCAAAACAAAACAATAATATAGGCAAAGGATACGCATACTTTTTAAAAATTAGATCAATATTTTTTCGATGGCTTCATCCAAGTTTTTATTGTTTTCAACGAATATTCCTGATGATTTAAATTCAAATGTAAAATGTTCTCCATCAAATGGAATGGCTGATTTGAATTGATTATTTTTACAATATAACAGTTCGTTTTTAGAAGAAATTGCGATTAAAAAGTTGCTTTTTTTAGGATCAAATTTCACCAACGAACTTTCAGATTGGTAACATTTAATCGAGATTAAATCTTCTGGGCATATAAAATACACTAATGCTAATTCTGGATCTATATTGTCAGGAAATAGAAAGTCACTTTTTACAATAATCGGATTGTCTTTACTGTGTATACAATCCCAGTTATAGGTCCCAAATTTGCTGATTGAAATGCTTCGAATTACTTTTCCATCTTCTATTTTTTCTAAATAATCTTCTATATTTTCTTGATTTTTCTTTATTAGTAATTGATTTTGAAAAGATTCCGATCTAGCTTTTTTGTAGGTGTAAGGACTAACTGCAAACGTAAAATCTGTTGTTCCTTCATCAATTGCATTACTCAATTTTAAATTATAAAGAGTATCATTAATCTTGTTTGTTAATTCAGATTTAAATTCTCTTTTACTGATAATTTTTTCGATACTCTTATTTATAGGGGAAATGGTTTTCCATCCAAAAATTTCATTTTGTTGTAATTCAGGGAATTTTTTAACCGAAACTTGAATATCCAAAATAGTACTCGTCTTTTCCGAATTTGCCCCATTGAGTGAAGATTTTATATCCGATAAAGTAGTGTTAGATTTTGTTGTAATATATTTCCAATTGTTTTTTACAGTATCCAATGAATAAAAATTCATTTCTTTTTTTTGATTTATAGCAACGAAAATTGGTTTCTCATTTTGTGATCCAGAAATAGAAAACATTCCACCAGTTACCAAGTTGTAAGTGTTTCCCAAGGAGTCATATTCCATCGTAATATTTGACGAAATCACATCACCTAAACTATGGTATTCATTCCATTCAATTTGAACTTCTCCTTGGATTTGATTTCCTTTTTCGTCAACAAAGGAGTTTGGTTCAATATGGATGACACTCCCAGATTTTAACTTTATTTCATTTGCAATTTTTGAATCGATTTTTATAATTTCTGGATTTTTTAAAAGGGATAATTTTCTTTCATTCAATTCTGATTTTGAAGCAGTTTTTAGTGCGTTAGTATTGTCTATATTTTCTCTGTTTGAACACGAAAAAGCAATCAAGCCTAACAATGTGAAGATAGGAGTTTTCATGGCGGTAAAGATTTGAGGGGTTATACTTTTTTATAACGAATCTTTTTTTGTTTTAGTATTTAATTTGTTATATAAAAACAGCGAATCATCACTTGAAATAATTATATCTTTGTCAAAAATTAATGTTATGTCAGAAGCAATAAATCAAGGAGATGTTTCCTTCGTTATAAATGAATTAGGAATTGGAACAGTTACATTTGGTCACCCATTAAGTAATTCGTTGCCAGGAAGAGTTTTACAAAAATTAGCAGATACGATTACCGAGTTAGGGAATAAGGATGAGGTAAAAGTGATTGTATTAAAATCAGAAGGTGAAAAATCATTTTGTGCAGGGGCAAGTTTTGACGAATTGATTTCCATCAAAGATTTAGAAACAGGGAAAAAGTTTTTCTCAGGCTTTGCGAATGTGATCAATGCTGCTCGTAAATGTCCAAAATTTATCATCGGTAGAGTTCAAGGAAAAGCTGTAGGTGGAGGAGTAGGTTTAGCATCAGCCGTAGATTATTGTTATGCTACAAAATTTGCAGATGTTAAATTGTCTGAATTGGCAGTAGGTATCGGTCCTTTTGTTGTTGGTCCAGCGGTGGAACGTAAAATGGGATTGTCAGCGATGAGTCAATTAGCAATCAATGCGACTGAATGGCGTTCTGCAGATTGGGCTTATAAAAGAGGGTTATATGCAGCTGTTTTTGATACTATTGAAGAAATGGATAAAGAGATTGAGGTATTAGCAAACCGTTTAGCAAAATCTAATCCTGAGGCAATGCGTTTATTGAAACAAGTGTTTTGGCAAGGAACAGAACATTGGGATACATTGTTAATGGAAAGAGCAGGGATGAGTGGAACATTAGTATTGTCTGATTTCACTATTAACGCTATTAACTCATTTAAGAAAGGGTAAATTTCATTTTTTATGACTGACTCCGTGTTTTTTCAATGTTGAAATTCACGGAGTTTTTTGTTTAAATGAGAAAGTTTTATGAGAAAATTGCATTTTATTCAAAAATCAGTTGTTAATAAAAACTAGAAGTTATATCTTTGTCCTCCCATTTTTTGGGGAATTGTCTTATTTAATTAATAATTATTGTGGATACATTAAGTTACAAAACCGTTTCTGCTAATAAGCAAACTTCTGGAAAGAAGTGGTTATTAGTTGATGCTGAAGGCCAAACAGTAGGTCGTTTAGCAAGCAAGGTGGCGAAGTTGATTCGTGGAAAACACAAACCAAGCTTCACACCACATGCAGACTGCGGAGATAACGTGATCGTTATTAATGCAGAAAAAGTATCTTTTTCAGGTACTAAATTAGTAGATAAAGAGTATGTTCGTTACACAGGTTACCCAGGTGGACAACGTTCTTTAAGCGCTGAAGTGATGTTGCAAAAACACCCTGAGCGTTTGATCGAGAAAGCTGTAAAAGGAATGTTGCCTAAAAATGCTTTAGGTCGTGAACTTTTCAGAAACTTGAAAGTATACGTTGGTTCTGAGCACAAGCAAGAAGCTCAAAAGCCAGAAGTTATTAATCTTGATACATTCAAATAGTAGGTATGGAAATCGTTAATACACTAGGAAGAAGAAAAACTTCTGTTGCTCGTGTTTACCTTACAAAAGGTACGGGTAAAGTAACTGTTAATAAAAAAGATGTTAAAGAGTTTTTCCCTTTAGCATTATTACAAGCGAAAATTCAACAACCTTTCGATTTAACTGAAACTAAAGATCAATATGATGTTACAGTTAATGTACAAGGTGGTGGAGTAAATGGACAAGCTGAAGCTATCCGTTTAGGAATCGCTAGAGCATTGGTAAAAGTTTCTGAAGACTTTAAACCTGTTTTAAAGGCTGATGGTTTGATGACACGTGACCCAAGAATGGTTGAGCGTAAAAAACCAGGACAACCGAAAGCACGTAAGAAATTCCAGTTCTCTAAACGTTAATATTCAATTTTGGCGGTGTTTAGTATCCAAGTTTTTGAGTAAATGCTTCAATGCCCCTCAATCACTGATTACTAAAGGAACGTAAACAATTTAAAAATATTTAAGATGTCAAAAGTAACTTTTCAAGAATTATTAGACGCAGGTGTTCATTTCGGACACCAAAAAAGAAAGTGGAATCCAGCAATGGCGCCAT
>JBILUY010000071.1:0-11975 GCA_044370735.1 Crocinitomicaceae bacterium
ATTTATAAAGTTTGAAACTGTATATTGTAAATTCTGATTTTCAGCAATAAAAGCTGGTTTGTTGTTAATAAATAGAGTTGAATTAATGATTTTTAATTTATCTCCAGGAATTCCAACACATCTTTTTATATAATTTTCTCTTTTATCTACAGGTCTATAGATAGTTCCATAATGTTTTATGTATGGTAAATTATTTTCTGGCATTGAACCTTTGGAATAAACAATACCGGATGCTATACTTTTTCTTGCTTTAGAAACCCAAAAATCATAATTTTTAATAAATTCATCACCAAATTTATTGTAAAATTCTTCCATAGTTTTTATAGAAGCAACCTCAGGTTTATTCGTGTATGATTGAGTAAAGAAAAACAATGCTTCGTCATTGAGAATGCCATAATAATCATGTCCCATCAGTCCGTCGGGCATTCTAGGGTCAAAAACGGCAGTATCTCCAGATGGATAATTGAAAACTACAACGTCATTTCGTTGAATTTTTCCAAGACCTGGTAATCTATAATATTCCTGTTTTTCAATATCCGTATATGATTTAATATTTACGAAAGGAATATTATTATGCACTAAAGGAAAAGATAAAGGTGTAACAGGTACTTTACATCCGTACGCTAACTTATTTACAAATAGAAAATCACCAACAAGAAGTGTTTTTTCCATTGAGCCCGTAGGGATTTGAAACGGTTCAAAAACATAAGTTCTAATGATACTCGCGGCAACTAAAGCAAAAACGATGGAGTCTCCCCATTCCTTGATATTCGTTTTTTTGCCTGTTTTTTCTTTTGATAATAATCCCAATGCATAAGCAACAACATGCCCTAATACAGGTAAACATAGAAACAAAACAATATGATCACTTATTCTTCTTTTTTCAACTTCTCTTGGATTTGCCCAATTAGTTTCAGGAACTATTTCCAATTTACTTAACTTAGAATATAAAAGATAAGGAAAAAATAATGCTTGTAGAGTTTCTTGCCAACTAAAACGATCAAACTTTCGGGCGTAAGTTAGGTTTAGAACTGCAAGCATAACCAAATGCACTCCAGGTATAATTAGGAGAAAAGACCACCAACCTTTTTTATTTGTAATCTGAAATGCTACATAATAGTTGTAAAAAGGGATTAAAGCTTCCCATTTTTTTCTTCCAAATTTTTCAAATGTTGTCCACCAAAGTGATAAATATGGGTGGGCAATTATAAATAAATAAAAATATAATACGTTCATAGTTATACAGCTTGAATGTCTTTTAACATATCTTTGATTGTGTGAATTCCTGGATTATTTACGATCCATTCAGCAGCTAAAACAGCACCTAAAGCAAAGCCTTTTCTATTGTGTGCTTGATGTGTAATAGAAATGGTGTCAATGTCAGAAGTGTATGATACTGTATGAGTTCCTGGTACATCCGGAATTCTATGAGCTACCACACCAAGTTGACCTGTCGTAGTATGAGGTGGTTTACCTTCTTCACAAACCCATGAAAAATAAGATTCGTTATTTTCAAGAATTTGATTTGCTAACGTAATTGCTGTTCCGCTTGGGGCATCTAATTTTTGTGTATGATGTATTTCATCAATTGATGCACGATAATGATTTCTATAACTCATTAATTGAGCTAATTTTTCATTAAGTTCAAAGAATAAATTAACTCCAATACTAAAATTACTTGCGTATAATAAAGAACCATCATTTGCATTAACAAGGTCTTCTACTTTACTTAATTCATTATTCCAACCAGTGGTACCAACAACAATTGGTTTTTTTTCATTGATAACCATTTCTATATGTTGTACAGCCAAATCTGGTTTTGTAAATTCTATAACAACATCTACCGAGTTTATATCTCTTTCATTTAAAGGAAAAACACTATTTGATTTAAATAATATTTCGTGTCCGCGTTCTATTGCAATTTCTTCAATTGCACGTCCCATTTTTCCGTATCCTGCTAAGCCAATTTTCATGATTGTTTGAAAAAAATGTAATAATTATAAATGATATACAAAAATAATTATCTGTGGCAATTAAGCAAGGATTTATTTGATATTAAATGCAAAAGTTAAACCTGAAAAACTAGAGTAGGAATAGAAGGGGCGTATATTTAAACTTAGTTCTGGGGAAATATCAAAGTGGGTAAAATGAGCATCGATTGAAGCTTCTAAAATTTGTATTAAGTAAATTCCACCTGTAATGAAATATAGTGTATTTCTTGATTTTGCAGCGCTTTTTTGCTCTAAAATTAAGCTGTAATTATCATAAGCACTCCATTTTGTCGATGTATAGTTGGGCGTGTTGATACGGTTAAGGTATTCTGAGCGTAACTCTTTTTCAAGTGCTATTTTTTCTAATAAAGCAGAAGTTGAGAAGTATAAAGATGAATAGATAATAGGTACTTTTAAAAAGACAGCATAATTTCTGTTTTTTGAATAGATATGATTGTAAATTTGACCAGCACCTGGAATAACTGCTGAAAATATTGCTGCTCTTTTAGGTACTGGGTGTTGAAATTTAGCAGTATCTTGTGCTATACAGCATTGTATAACCAAAAAAGTGAAAGTAATAAATGAAAAGATTAATTTCATTTATTTAAAATTTCAATAATACGATTTAAATCAACCTCAGAGTCAAAGTGGATGATGATTTGACCATTTCCATTATTTGCTTTTTTTACATCTACTTTAGAGGATATTTTATCTCCAAGAAAGTAACAAAAGGTTTTTTGTAAATCGGTTAATGGTTTCTTTTTTACTGGAGCATTTACATTTGGTTTTGTATCTTCACCAGGAAAATTTTCTTGTCTAATAATATTCTCAACATCTCTTACCGAAAGTTCATTTTCAATGATTCGATTGAACAACTCCACTTGTTTTTCTTCATTTGAAACAGAAACTAAAGCTCTAGCATGACCCATTGTGATTTGTTTGTCTCTAACTCCTTTCTGAATGATTGCGGGTAATTTTAATAAACGTAAATACTAGATCTACTTTTTGCGATTTTTTTACTCATTTCTTCTTGAGTAAGGTTGCATTCTTCAATTAATCTAGCATAAGATAAAGCTACTTCAATGGCATTTAAATCTTCTCGTTGAATGTTTTCAACTAAAGCCATTTCTAGCATAGTCTGGTCGTTTGCTATTCTTACATAAGCTGGAACCTCTTTTAAACCTGCTAATTGTGAAGCTCTAAATCTTCTTTCTCCTGATATTAATTGAAATTTATCATTTCCTAATTTTCGAACAGTTAAAGGTTGGATTATACCATGTTGTGCAATGCTTTCACTTAGTTCTTTTAATGCATCTTCTTCAAAATGTGTTCTAGGATTGAAAGGGTTTACTTCAATGCTTTCAATGGAGAGCATATTAATTGATCCAAGTGGATTATTTGATTTAGAAGTAATATCAGTTGTTGTATCTTGAAGTAAAGCACTTAATCCCTTACCTAATCCTCCTCTTTTTGCACTCATTATAAATCAATTGTTTTTTCTTCGTTAGAAATTTTGGATAAATCATTTTTTTGAATGATTTCTCTAGCCAAATTTAGATAATTAATAGCCCCTTTACTTGATGCATCATGCATTATGATTGTTTCCCCAAAACTAGGTGCTTCGGCGAGTTTAGTTGTTTGGTGAACTACCGTGTCAAAGACTAAATCTTGAAAATGAGTTTTAACCTCATCTACTACCTGATTTGAAAGTCTTGTTCGTGAATCGTACATTGTCAAAAGTATACCTTCTATTTCAAGATTTTCATTTAATTTACCTTGTACAATTTTTATTGTGTTAAGTAATTTACCTAATCCTTCAAGTGCGTAATATTGACATTGAACGGGAATTATTACAGAATCTGCAGCAGTTAATGCATTCACAGTAATTAAACCAAGAGAAGGAGAACAATCTATAATGATAAAATCGTAACGATCTTTGATTTTTTCCAAAGATTGTTTAAGCATATATTCTCGATTGGGTAAATTAATCATTTCTAATTCTGCACCAACTAAATCGATGTGGGAAGTAATGATATCCAAATTGGGATTAGAAGTTTGAATAATTAAATCACTAGGGTCAATATCATTTATAAAACAATCATAAATGTTTTTAGTGTTTTTTGGGTCTAATCCAACACCAGATGTTGCGTTTGCTTGTGGGTCAGCATCTATTAATAATGTTTTGTATTCTAGTACACCTAAACTACCACTTAAATTAACTGATGTTGTTGTTTTGCCAACTCCTCCTTTTTGATTTGCAACTGCAATAATTTTACCCATTTTTCAGAATTTGAAAAACAAAGATAAGGCATAAATCTCCTTTTAACAGAGTGATTAAAAAGAATAGTTATTAACCACTTTTGAACGTATAAATGTTAATTTAAATTACAAAAAAAAATCACCATGTGGTGATTTAACTTTTATAAACTTTCAAATGTAAAATCTGAATCTCTATTTTCGTTTCTTGGATATGGTTCGTTTTTATATTCACCAGTTTCGTTTAATTCTTCCAGTTTATTCATGATTTCATCTAAACCATCTCTGAATTTTTGAAAATCCTCTTTGTATAGAAAAATTTTATGTTTTTGAAAGTATTCTCTTCCATCTTCAGTAACTTTTTTACTTTCCGTTAGAGTTAGATACAATTCGTTTCCTTTTGTGGTTTTTATATCAAAAAAATATGTTCTTTTCCCTGCTTTAATCGCTTTACTAAAAACTTCATCGTTGCGATCGTTTCTTTTATCAAATTCCATATCCTTAACAAATTTGCATTAAAAGTAATATAAAAAATGATAAAATCAAGAAATATCAAAAAAAAATAAAAGTGTGGTTTACTTGCTGTTATCTTTTTTTAGGTTTTGGAAGGGCAGGAGTATGTTTGTTTTGTCCTCCAGGTGCATTTTGATCTGTTGGGTCTATCCAATCTTTTTTAACTTCTTCTTCTTTTATTTCGCCTGTGTTTTTATCTATTGAGAATTGTTTGTAAACATTTTTTTCAGCGTCATTGATAGCAATAACATCTTCATTTAAAATCCAGAAATCATTTTCAAAAATATAGGCGTCATAGGACATGTCAGGAACATAATATTCGTACATTCCGTTCATAGTAGGAGATTCAGGTGATAAGTGATCAAAAACAATTCTGTCGTATTTTGCTTCATACCGAAGCGTCATCGTTGCTTTTTTTGAATATTCTAAAATTACTCTTTTTAACTTTTCTTTTTTTGAAATAAAAATAGGCATTCCTAGTTTTACATGATTTCCATTGATTTGAATAATGTCAATGATTTTCATGCTACTAATGTTTCCATTACTTCTCCAACCTAAAACAGTATATATTTCTTTTTTACCTTTTTTTACAGGTATTATTTTATAATATAATGCACCATACCAATTTGACTCTTGAACAATATCGGTTGGCATATCATAAATGGGTGATTTATTGATAAGTTCAATTACTTTGTTTTTTTTCTTGTTTCCTTTTTTTACAATAAAACAGAAAAATAAATTGCTCTCGTCTTCTTGTTGAACATTCCAATTGACTATTCTAAAACTTTTATCTGGACTATCTATAAAACCAATTGTTTTTAGATTTGGGAATGTATATGTATAACTTTCAGGTAAATAAAGAGTTTCGAGAAGATATGATTTAAATTCTTGATTGAATTTTTTCTTATCTGAATCTAAAACTGAAGTTCTTATTTTGTTTAAATAAATAGACAAAACCTTTTCTCTTTTGATGATAGTACTATCTTTTTGAGAGAAAAGGTTTGTAAAAAAAAGAGATACAAGAATAATTAAACTATATTTCATACCTCAAAAACGATTTATAATACAAAATATTATAAATGCATAAAATCTTTTTTCGCTAATAGTTGCTCTTCCGTTTCTCTATGATCAGGATCATCAACACAACAATCTACAGGACAAACAGCTGCACATTGAGGTTCGTCATGAAAACCAACACATTCTGTACATTTATCTGTTGCGATGTAATATACATCCATATTCATTGGTTCAAATGCATGTTGTGCATCAATTTCATTACCGTTTAAAGTAGTAATTAAACCTTTTAAAGATGTTCCATCAGAATACTTCCATTCAGCCCCTCCCTCGTAAATAGCATTATTTGGACATTCTGGTTCACATGCTCCACAATTAATACATTCGTCTGTTATAATGATTGCCATAATTATTTTTTTTACAAATATAAATACTCAAATTGAAAAACAATTTTTAACTAACAAAGTTCTTTTATTTCAGAAATAAATTTTTCAGCGAACAAGTTTGCTTGTTCTGCAGTTGTACTTTCTGAATAAATACGAATAATAGGTTCTGTATTACTTTTTCGTAAATGAACCCATTCATTTTCAATATATATTTTTACTCCATCTGTAGTATCTACTTCAAAGTTTTGGTAATTAGTTGCAATTTTTGCTAATACGTCATCGACATTTATTTCAGGTGTTAATTCAATTTTATTCTTTGAAATAACATATTTTGGAAATGAATCTCTAAGTTCAGATGTTTTTTTGTTGCTTTTTGCAAGCGATGTCAAAAATAAAGCTATTCCAACAAGTGCGTCTCTACCATAATGAAGTTCAGGGTAAATAATTCCTCCATTTCCTTCACCTCCAATAACAGCATTTTCTGCTTTCATTTTTGCTACAACATTTACTTCTCCTACAGCTGCTGCAAAATATTTCAATCCTTTAGCTTCTGTAATATCTCTTAGTGCTTTAGTTGAAGATAAATTAGAAACGGTATTGCCTGGAGTGTTTTTTAGTACATAATCAGAAACAGCTACTAATGTATATTCTTCACCAAACATTGAACCATCTTCACAAACCATTGCTAAACGATCAACATCTGGATCAACTGTAATTCCTAAATGTGCATTCGTTTCTATAATTTTAGAAGAAAGGTCTGTTAAATGTTCTGGAAGTGGTTCAGGATTATGTGGGAAATGACCAGTTGGCTCACAATACATTTCGATTACGTTATCAACTCCCAATGCTTTCAAAAGCGCAGGAACAAATATACCTCCAGTTGAATTTACTGCATCCACTACAATTTTAAAGTTTGCTGATTTAATAGCTTCCTTATCAACTAAAGGCAGTTTCAAAACTGCTTCTATGTGTTTTTGTAAATAGGTATCGTCATTAGTAACAGTGCCTAGTTCGTCAACTTCTGCAAATTCATAAGAATCACTTAAAGCAATTTGAAGAATTAATTCACCTTCTTCTCCTGAAATGAATTCCCCTTTATTATTTAAAAGTTTTAGTGCATTCCATTGTTTAGGATTGTGACTTGCCGTAAGAATAATTCCACCATTTGCATTTTCCAACGGAACAGCAACTTCAACTGTTGGCGTAGTAGATAAACCTAAATTGATTACATCGATACCTAATCCTACTAATGTATTTTCAACCAAGTTTGAGATCATCAATCCTGAAAGTCTAGCATCTCTCCCAATAACCACTTTTAATTTTTGGTTGGGATTAGTTGATTTTAACCAAGTACCATAGGCAGCAGCAAATTTAACGGTGTCAATTGGAGTCAAACCTTGATCAACTTTCCCTCCAATAGTCCCTCTTATACCTGAGATAGATTTTATTAAAGTCATGATTTATTCAAATGATTTTTTCAATGCAATCATTTTTAAACAAGCGATTGCACATTCAATTCCTTTATTTCCATGTACGCCACCTGAGCGATCAATTGATTGTTGGATGTTATTGTCCGTCAATAAACAAAATGAAACAGGAGAGTTATACTCCAACATGACGTTCATTAGTCCTTGAGTAGCTCCTTGACAAACAAAATCAAAATGTCGAGTTTCTCCTTGAATTACTACCCCAATTGCAACAACTCCATCAACATCTGTATTGTCTAACATGAATTGTGACGCTAAAGGCAATTCGAAGGCACCAGGTACATGACGAACCAAAATATTCGATTCTGGAACGCCATTATCTAACAATGCTTGTTTTGCACCCTCAAATAAATTATTAGTAATTGTATCATTCCATTCAGAAACGACAATGCCGACTTTAAAATCGGCACCGTTTGGAATATTGTCTTTATTGTAATCTGATAGATTTTTTAATGCTGTTGCCACTATTTTACAGTTTTATTTTTAGTTCTTGCAATATATTTATCAATTGCTTTTGAATTTGAGAAATTCAAATAGTTGCTTTTAATACGTGTGTATAATTCACTTGCTCTTTCAAAATCTTTTAATTCTTCAGCTACTAATCCAGCTTTGAATAAATATTCAGGAGAAGTTTTTTCGTTTTCATTTAATTCAGCTGCTTCAATGTAAAGTTCAAGTGCCTCTTCGTATTTTTTTAACTCAGACTTACAATCTCCTTGTAAACCAATTTTGTAAATAGAAAGATAAGTATCTTCAACATTTACTCCTTCTAACTCGTCTAATGCTTTAGTGAAATCTCCTTTTGCCATGTATTGACGTGCTAAAACAAATTGAGCTAATTCACCACCTTGTTTTCCATCGTAGTTTTTAACAGCTGGCTCTAATAATGAAATAGCTTTATCAGTAGAATCTTTTGCTGCGTAGTTCAAACCTGACCAATATGCATCTTTTGATTTTTCGTTACTTGGTCCCCAAATAAACTGTCTGTAAGTAAAATATCCTAAAGAAAGTACGATTAAAGCACCTAGTCCATAAGTTGTTAAACGTAACTTATCATTTTCTTTTAATTGTCTTTTAAAGTCTTCGAAAGAGAAATTATCAAGCATAGTCTTAATTTTAATGACGACAAAAATAATATTTTATTCAAATGAAGAAATCATTTTTTCGAAAGATTAATATTTAGATATCAACAATTAATGAACTAACAACTCATTTTTTGAATTGTCTAAAGGTTAAATTTATTCGAGGTTCAATGATTTTTGGTTCTTTTTTGAGTTGGTGCAACCAGTGTTGTTGTGATTCCATATCCATGATTAATAATGAACCATTTTCCAATTTTACATCGATTTTTTCTTCTGTTTGTTTGTTTTTGAGTTGAAAAATACGACTAGCCCCAAAACTTAATGAGGCAATAATACCTGTAGTATCTAATTCCGGTTCATTATCAGAGTGCCATCCCATTCCAATTTCACCTATTGGATATAGATTTAATAGGCAAGCATTAAAATGCGTGTTTAATTCATTTTCTAATATCTGTTTCAGTTCCAATACTACTTTTGACCAAGTGCTTGCAATTTTCTTTTGTTTGGAATAGGTGTATTCAATGTTATTGTCTCCTTCAAAAGCAACTTTACGTTTGGTAATGATTTTTTTACCGTATAAAGTAAGTTCGTCGTGTTTCCAGTTTACTTCTTTTAATAGTTGGTTAAAATAGGAATTATCTAAGTCGTCTATTAAATTTGGTGTGTAGGAGGTAAATCCGTTGTATAGGAGAAGATTACATGAAATTTTATTTTTTACATTCATGATCATTAAAATCTTGGATTTTATCTTTTTCAAAGTTAATAATATTCAAGACTGTAGATTTTATAATTTATATTTTCAAAGCCTCAAATCAAATCTTTACATTTGTCTTTCCATGAAAATCGAACTTATATACCAAGACGAATATTGTTTTGTGGTGAATAAACCATCCAATGTAGTGGTGCACCATTCGAAATATGTAGGTGATTTGGAAGAAGAATCGTTGGTGGAATTGTTAGAAAAACAAAATATTGAAGGTCATCCTGTCCATCGATTGGATCGTAAAACTTCTGGATTAATTCTTTTTGTAAAGGAAAGTAAAAACGTTTCGATTTTTCAGAAAATGTTTGATGATAAGTTGATAACGAAAAAATATTTGTCTTTGGTCCGAGGACATGTTTCGCAAGAAGGGGAGGTAGATTCTCCTGTAAAAAATGAGAGAGGAAATTACAGAGAAGCATTCTCTCGATATAAACCGCTCTTCAGTTTCGAATGGAGTATTCCTGTTGTTCCTTATCAAACGTGTCGTTATACAATAGTAGAATTTGAACCAGTTACCGGTCGAATGCATCAATTAAGAGTGCATGCAAACAAAATAGCCCATCCGATAATTGGAGATCCAAAATATGGAAATAGACACCATAATCACTTTTTTGAAGAATATTTTGGCTATGCAAGACTATATTTGCATGCGTATTCATTAACGTTTACGCATCCAATTTTGGGTACAGAAATAAAATTGAAAACAAAATTACCTGAGTTTTGGAATGATTTGGGAATAATGAATTTAGATACATTGTATGAATAAGATTCAATTTATAGAGCAACAAACTTCGCTGACAACCAAAGCGATTGAAAATACTGTAGGCTTATTAGAAGAAGGAGCGACTATTCCTTTTATTGCTCGTTACCGAAAAGAAAGAACAGGAGGATTGGATGAATTGCAAATTGCCTCAATTAGGGATTGTGATAAGAAGTTTGAAGAAATTATACAACGTCAAAAAACGATTGTTAAGGCAATAGAAGAGCAAGGGAAATTAACAGATGATCTGAAAGGTAAAATTGAAAATGCGTTTGATTTAATTCAGTTGGAAGATATTTACTTGCCTTATAAACAAAAGCGTCTAACTCGCGGAGAAAAAGCTCGTAAATTAGGGTTAGAGCCATTGGCAAAAATGATTTTATCCCAAAAAGGAGGAGATCTTGAACGATTAGCGGTGTCATTTGTTAAAGGAGAAGTGCAAGATGAAGAGATGGCTTTGCAAGGGGCGAATGACATTATTGCAGAATGGGTGAATGAAAATGGAGCACTTCGTAATAAAATTCGTCGATTGTTTCAACGAAAAGCTGTTGTTACTGCTAAAGTAGTGAAAGGAAAAACAGAGGAAGGTGCAAAATATGCTGATTACTTTGATTTTAATGAGTCGTTGTATAAAATCCCATCCCATCGTTTGTTAGCCATTATTCGTGGCGAAAAAGAAGGGATTATTTCATTTAAGGTGCAACCAGACAAAGAAGAAGCACTTTCATTTGTGTATGAGTTTTTTGTAAGAGGTGAAAATAGTGCTACTGAATTTATAAAATCTGCTTGTAATGATGGGTATAATAGATTGTTAATGCCGTCTATTGAAAATGAAATTATCAATGAAGCGAAATTAAAGGCGGATGTCACAGCAATTCAAGTGTTTTCTAAAAATTTAAAACAATTATTACTTGCACCTCCATTGGGTTCAAAGCGTATTTTAGCAATCGATCCAGGATTTAGAACAGGATGCAAAGTGGTCTGTATTGATGAGAAAGGGGATTTGTTAACAAACGTCACCATTTACCCTCACGCTCCACAAAACGAACGAGACAAATCAAGTGCTAAAATTGCACAGTTAGTTCAAGCTTATAAAATTGAAGCAATTGCTATTGGTGATGGAACAGCTGGAAGAGAAACAGAATTTTTGATTAAAAAAATACGATTTGATCGAGATGTAGAAGTGTATGTTGTCCGTGAAGATGGTGCATCAATTTATTCAGCTAGTCCAATTGCACGAAAAGAATTTCCTGATTATGATGTGACTGTTCGTGGTGCTGTTTCCATAGGAAGAAGATTGATGGATCCTCTTTCTGAATTGGTGAAAATTGATCCAAAATCAATCGGCGTGGGACAATATCAGCACGAAGTTGATCAAAAATTATTGAAAGAATCGTTGGATGATGTTGTTGTGTCTGCTGTAAATAAGGTTGGGGTAGATGTCAATGTAGCTTCTTCTTATTTGCTTCAATATGTTTCAGGATTGAGTGCTTCATTAGCTGAAAACATTGTGAAACACCGTCAAGAAATCGGTGCTTTTCAATCACGAACTGAATTGAAAAAAGTAAAAGGGTTAGGACCGAAAGCATTCGAACAATCAGCTGGTTTTTTACGTATTAGGGAAGGTGAAAATCCATTGGATAATTCTTCTGTTCATCCCGAATCATACGAACTAGTTACAAAAATGGCTAAGAAGCTAAAATTATCAGTTGCAGAATTGTTA
>JBILUY010000360.1:0-3882 GCA_044370735.1 Crocinitomicaceae bacterium
GCCGCCCCCTGCGCCGCTGGCGGTGACGGTGAACAGCTGATCACCATCCGCGACGTCATCGTTGTCGCCATCGACCAGGGCGAACTGCCAGGCCGACCAGTTGGCGGTGGTGAAGGTCAGGGTCTGCTGCACCCCGGCAGTCACGGTGTCGGTGTCGTGGATGTCCGCCTCGCCGCCATCGCTGCTCGCCAGGGTGACGGTGACGGTGGCGGTCGGCTCGGCGCTGAGCCGCACGGCGAGCAGCGCGGCGTTGAACCCCTCGGTGACGGTGATGCCGCTGGCCGGCTGCAGCTGGATGCTGGCGCTGTCGTTGTCGGCGAGGCTGACCGTGTGCTCGGTGATGGCGCCGATGCCGGCATTCCCGAGCGAGCCGGTGGTGATGGTCACCACGACCTGCTCCACCCCTTCGACCAGGCCGTCGTCGGCCAGGGTGATGGTGATGGTCGCGGCGGTATCACCGGCGGGGATGGTCAGCGGGCCGGCCGGGATGGTGAAGTCGGTCGCCGCGGTCGCCGTCCCGGCGACGGTGTAGGGCACGGTGACGGCCAGTCCGGATGGGGAGGACAGCTGCACGTCCAGGGTCGCGGTGCCATCACCCTCGCCGGCGTTCTGCGAGGCGACGGTGAAGCTGACCGTGGGCGGGGCATCGTCATCCGTGATGGTCACGAGGCCGGTCGCATCGGCGATGGTCACGCTGCCGACCGGAGTATCCAGCAGGACCGAGAAGGTTTCGTCCGCCTCATCGACGGCGTCATCGAGCAGGGTCACGGCGAAGGTCTTGTCTCCGCTCTGTCCCGCGGCCCAGGTCAGGGTGGCGCTGCCGGCGGTGAAATCGCTCCCCGCCGTGGCGGTCCCGGCCGCGGTGTGCGCATCGACGCTGACCAGCCCGCTGCTGGCGCCGCTGAGGGTGGCGGTGACCAGGACGGTGCCGGCGTCCTCGTCGACGACCAGGTCGGAAATGGAGACCGTCACGCTGTCATCGTCCGTGATGGTGACGGTGACCTGCTGCGCCCCGCTTTCGATGCCGTTGCTCACCGAGCCGATGTCCAGGATCACCGTCTCGTTGCCCTCGCTGAGGGCATCCTGGACCGCCGTGAGGGTCGTCGTGGCGCTCAGGGAGCCCGCCGGAATGGTGATGCTGCCGGAGGACAGCACCGCATCGCTGCCGAAGGCCGCCGTGCCGGACGGGCTCAGCGTCACGACGATGTCGGAGGAGCTGACCGCGCTCGCAGTCGCCGTCACCGTCGACGCTCCGGCCGCCTCGGCGATGGTCAGCGGCGCCGCGGCGAGGGTGATGCTGGGAAGGCCATCGTCATCGGTAATGGTCGCGGTGTGGACGACTGTCGCGCCCAACGTTGCGTTGGTCGGCGCGTCCAGGGTCAGGATCACCGTCTCGGCCGCCTCGGCGATGGTGTCGCCGGTGATCGTGATGGTCACGGCGGCGGTGGTGTCGCCGATGGCGATGCTCGCCGGGCTGGCGGTCACCGTGCGGTCGGCACTCGTCGCGCTGCCGGTGATCACGTACGGCACGGTGACCGCGCGCCCCGACGCCGCCGACAGGCTGATGGTCGCGGTCAGCGTTCCGGACTCCCCGGCGCTGCTCTGCGCGGCGACGGCGAAGGCCACGCTCGGGCTGGCGTCGTCATCGGTGATCAGCACGGTCGCCTGCTGGGTCCCCGACTCGGTGGCGTTGCTCGCACCGGTGATGTCGATCAGCACCGACTCGTCGTCCTCATCCAGCGCATCGGCGTTGGCGCTCAGCAGCACGCTGCCGGACAGGGAGTCCGCCGCGATGGTGATGCTGGCTGGACGGTCCGAGTCGCCTGCCCCGGCGCTGCCGCCATAGCCGAGGCTCACCGTCACCGGCAGGCCGGAGACCGCCGACAGCGTGGCGGTGAGGGTGACGCTGCCGCCGGTCTCGGTCATCGAGCCGGAGGACGCGCCCAGGGTCACGGTCGGCGCGGCGTCGTCATCGGTGATGGTCGCGGTCACCAGCTGGTTGCCGTTATCCGAGCCGTTGGTCACTCCAGCGATGTTGACGACCACCGTCTCGTTGGCCTCGTCGAGGACATCGCTGGACGCCGTGATCGTGGCCGTGCCGGTCGTGCCGCCCGCCGCGATGGCGATGGTGGTGGACGAGAGCGAGAAGTCGGTGCCGGAGCTGGCGGTGCCGCTGGTTGCCAGGGTCACCGTCACATCGCGTCCACTGACCGCCGACAGGGTCGCCGTCACCGTGGCTGTGCCGCCGGCCTCGGCGACCGGCGAGCCGGCGAGCGACAGGTTCACCGTCGGCGCGGCATCGTCGTCCAGGATGGTGACGGTGGCGGAATCATCGCTGATCACGACGCCGCTCGGCGCGCTGAGTCCGACCAGGAAGGTCTCGTCGATCTCGTCCAGGGCGTCGGAGGCGATGGTGATGACGGCGGTCTGCGTCGCGCCCGTCGTCGAGCCGCTCGGCCAGGTCAGCGTCCCGGTGGCGCTGGTGAAATCGCTGCCGGCGACCGCGCTGTCCGAAGCCGTGGTATAGGTCGCGGTCGCAGCGGCGCCGAGCGCTCCGCTGGCGGTGAGCGTCGCCGTCACCGCCACCGTGCCGGCCGCCTCGTTGACGCTGATGTCGGCGATCGAGATGCTCGCCGCGCCCTCATCGTCGGTGACGCTGAGGGTGTGGACGAACGGCGCGCCCCGCGTCGCGTTGCCCGGCGAGGCGCCCAAGGTGACGATGACGTCCTCGGTGGCCTCGACCACCGCGTCGTTGACGATCAGCACGCTGACGGTCGCCGTCGTCGATCCGGCCGGGATGACCACGGGCGTCGCCGTGATGGTGAAGTCGTCCACCACGGTGGCCGATCCCGTGACCGCGAACGGGACGCTGACGTCCCGGCCGGACACCGCCGACAGGCTGAGGGTGATGGTCGCCGTGCCCGCGCCCTCGGGCTTGGTCTGGGCGGTGGTCGCCACGGACACCTGCGGCTGGGCATCATCATCCGTGATCGTCACCGTCGCCTGCTGCGAGCCGCTCTCGACGCCATTGGTGACCGCGGTGATGTCCACCAGCACGGTCTCGTCCGCCTCGTCCAGCGCGTCCTGCACCGCCGTCACCGTCGCCGTGCCCGTCGTCGCCCCTGGAGCGATGACGATGCTGGTGGAACCTGCCGTATAGTCGGCGCCGGCGGCGCTGCCGCTGTAGCCCAGCTGCACGGTCACCGTCTGGCCGCTGGCTGCCGACAGCGTCGCGGTCACGGTGCTGGCTCCGGAGGCCTCGGCGATGGACGATGGCGAGGCCGACAGGGTCACCGTCGGCGCCGCGTCATCATCCGTGATCGTCGCCGTATGCGTGATCTGCGCCCCGAGGTTGGCGAACGTCGGCGTGCCCAGGGTGAGGATCACCGTCTCGGCGACCTCGTCGAGGCTATCCGCGGCGATGGTGATGATGACAGTGGCGGTGGTCGCTCCCGCCGCGATCGACAGCGGGCTGGCGGTCACCGTGTAGTCGGCCCCGGTGGCAGTGCCGGTGGCGGTGAACGGGAGGCTCACGATCCGCCCGGAAACAGCCGACAGCTGCACCGACGCGGTCAGGGCGCCGGATTCGCCGACGCTGGACTGCGTGGCGGCGGTGAAGGCCACCGTCGGCGGGTCGTCGTTGTCGACGATGGTCACCGTCACCTGCTGGGTGCCGGATTCGGTTCCGTTGGTGACGCCGGTGATGTCGATGGTGGCCACCTCGTCGGCCTCGTCGCGGACGTCGTCGGTGGAGGTCAGGACGATGCTGCCCGAGGCGCTGCCCGCCGCGATGACCAGCGACGCTGCCGCGGTGTAGTCGCTGCCGCTGGTGGCGGCGCCGGTGTAGCCGAGGCTCACCGTGACCGTCTGGCCGCTGACCGC
>JBILUY010000235.1:0-3868 GCA_044370735.1 Crocinitomicaceae bacterium
ATATAATAAGATGGTTTTCTTGTAAACACAGGCTTAACAATTACTCTGTTTTTACCATCACCAACAATAGCGCCGTATAAATTCCCTTTTTTTATAATTTTAAAATAACTTTCAAAATACATCCACTCCCTTGCATTTATTTTTATTTCATCGTATTCAGCTTTCAAAATAATGCTATCGGTTGGCGATATATAACCATACCTGCCATCTTTTTTCACCAACCATTCTGTTAAATAAACTGAATTGTAAAACTCTGGTTTTTCAGGTCCTCTGCGTCCTCCCCATCTATCATATGTATGGAAATCTATGTTTTCATATATCATTGGGATAACCGTATTACCGTAAATATCGATGGTACCGAAATTCATCTTTTGACTTGCTTTATCTTTTATACCAACTAAAAAATAATGATCATCTATGTTATTTGTATAGCTATTGTAGTTTATATAAATGATAGAATCATAAATAGGTTTTATATCTATGGTATCTGAAATTAAGATTCCGTATTTATTTTTGGTTTTATACAAAACCAGGTTTTGACCAACCACTTTTTTTTCATCGCTTACCAAGAGCGTCACGCTTCGGTTTTTGTTTTCTATTTTAGCATTTTCTATAGGGTAAGGCAAGTTAATTTCTTTTACAATGGTGTCTTTTTTATACTCCGTTTCTAAATAATAAATTTTACCATTTGCCATTTTAAATTGAGTGGTGATGTAACGTTGTTGAATTTTATTGCTGCCAAGTGGATTCGGGTAAAATTCATCGCCATCTGCTTCTTTTACTACTAAACCATCTGGGTCGCCTAAACCCATAGCTACCAAACCTTCCCTATCAGTAACATACCCCTCTTTTTGATTTGGTTTCTTTGGTTTTATGCTATTCAATTTAAATTTTTTGCCATCGTACTCAAGTTTGAATTTTTCCTCAGAATCTTTGGGTGTTTTTCTCACCTTAAACTCTTTATTTTCAAAATAATAGCTTCTACCTATAATCTCAATGGTATGATAATCCTTAGCTAGCCATTCCGTTATTTTCTGAAGGTCGCAATCGTAAATAAAAATGCTTTTTTGATTGTCGAAATTGGAACTGATAAAAGCGATGTATTTACAAAACTTTTTGTTTTTAACACTTACTCCTGCGGTATCTATTGTATGAAGTTCTTTAAAATTTTCGGGATATACATTCTCTCCTTTCAGATTAAATAAAGAAATGTATTCTCTTCTTTTATTATAATTTAAATATTCTTCTTTGGTTTTAAATGATTCATTCTCTCCATAAATCTTCTCCTTTCTTGCGCTAATGAATTTATTTTCATCTATTTCAAAATCACTGCACTCTGAATCTTGAATGATGATTTTATTATTAAAAATTACCGTTGTTGTTTTATCATTTTTTTGTGCACAAAAAAATCCTTTGGGATACCCTTGACGTAAAATAGGATAATCATATTCTGCCGGTATTATCATATTTCCTTTTAAATCGGCAAAGCCAAATTTGCTCCCAACACGAAAGGGTACGAACATTTTTTCCTGAGAAAAAGCATTTAATAAAATGAAAATCAAACATAAAAGAGTAAAATAAATCTTCATACTTAGAGAAATTAGTTCGTAACAATTTTTTAAACGTTCTAAGCTAATGATTATAATTGAATTAAAACAAAATAATGATAATTCCCTTCTTTGAATCAATTAGCACATACTCAGCCAAAACTATACTTTAACACCTTATTTTGGCTGATTATAGGATTTGTT
Source organism: Crocinitomicaceae bacterium (assembly GCA_044370735.1). Classification (GTDB taxonomy): domain Bacteria; phylum Bacteroidota; class Bacteroidia; order Flavobacteriales_D; family Crocinitomicaceae; genus CANHVK01. The sequence goes on from JBILUY010000235.1 coordinate 1,752, forward strand.
TAACACAAGTTTATTTGATAGATTTTAGAGCATGATTATAAATCCAGATCAGCGGGTATTACTAAATCATCGTCAGCGGGTTATTCATAATTACAAGGCAAAATCCGTTTTGAAATAATTTGAGTTTTTAAAGTATCTGTTATTTGTATTTTTTTGAATTCATTTTTATCAAAAGAATAAATTTCAAGGTTTACATTTATACCTGTTAATTCTGATAAAGAGATTAGACAACTTGAAACAATCAATTCATTCTGATTATCATTATTAATATCATAAAACGCCCCTTTTTTTATAAATTCAGAAGAACCACAAATTTCTACTGAATATACACAAGTTTCTTGAATGAATTTATTTGAAGTTTTGTCATAAGTAACTAAAAATAGTTTATAACCTGTTCCACAGGAAAATCCCTTAATTTGAAAAATATAGGCATCAACAATATCTGAAAGAAAAAATTTTCCTAACGAAGAAATTACATATTCAGAACTATCTGCATCGATGTCAAATATTTCCGATTTTCCAGTAAACCTTTTTAAATATTCAATTTTAAATTGATTACTTATTATATTTTTCTCAGTTAGATCGTAAAAAAGATAATTAGGAATAAATCTACTTAAGGTTAAAACAGTATCCTTTTTTTGTTTTAAAAGAGAAGAAAACTCAAGAAGTTCAACAGAAGAACTATTGGGTAAAAAACTATCTATTGGAGATGTGTTTATGAATTGGCTTGTATAAAGTTTGTCATTCGATTGAGAATAATACGTATGAAATAGGAAAACAGCAACAATTAAACCTATAAACTTTTTCATCCTCAAAACTTTTTAAACATTTAAGCTAATCCCACTTTTTACTATCAACCCTCTCAAACTCTATTCCTCCTCCTATTTTCAATTTCAAACGGTTACGTTTAGAATCATAGGTGTAAGGTACGATTTTCTGATTTTGTTTGTAGTCGGTGAGAATAAAAAGATGTTTGGATGGTGCGATTTGCAAGTGGTAATCGGTTTGAGTTTCTGAGGCATTTTGAAAAATGAGATACCCTCTTCGGTGGACAAAAACGAAAGCAATGTCTTGCGGATTAGTAGTTGACCCTACCCTTTTATACGCTCCGTGTAAGAAAGGACGAGGCGCTTTGTCATCGTTAAAATTGCCTGATTGAACATACGGATAAAACGTTTCTGCGAAGATGAAAAGGATACCAAAAAACGTGATAAAACGTGGGAAAAATGAAGATAATTTTTTCGGTTGTGGCTCATTAACTGTTATTTCAGGTTGAGTTGAAAATCCCATTAAGAGATTGATTTTTTGTCTGTATGGAAACAAACCTAACACACTCAAAAACAATAAAAAACTAGAAAAACATTTTACGGTAATATCAAAACCAATGTTTACCGCTAGTACATTGGTAAATACTCCAACAGACAACAAAAGTCCCACAAATCGAAAACGAGGTATTAACAAGAATAACGCCGGGAGTAACTCAATTATCCCCATAAAAACAGAATATTCATAAGAAGTCCCCATGGTAGTCCAGTACAAAATGTCTCGATCTAGGTTTCCAACACGGGTATACAAAATATTGGGTTCGGGTAAATAAAACTGATGTTTAAACAGTTTGTTGGCTCCGTATCGCATTAATTGCAAGGACAAATACCAATATACCAGGGAGTATAGAACATGCTCCATTTTATTTTTTTGTTTCGCGGGAATACTGAATACCAACCCTATTGCTAAAAGAAAAAGGACTAAAATGAAATAAACCAACGCTTTGGTATCTGAAGAAGCACCGAAAAATAAACCGATTTTGTTTTGGAAAGGAAGCAAAGCATAATCCACAGGAATAAAAAGGATTCCCAAAAATGCAAACCAGAGTAAAATGTCTTTGAAATAGGTTATCAATTGCATGTTACCCTACTGATTTAAAAGCCAATTTATATCGAGTACGCAAAACTGAAACACCGGAAAGAATCAACGAAATCAATGCAATCCCGAGTAACCACCATCCTTTGTTGTTTGGTGGATTTGTAGTAGGTATGTTCGTAGGAACAGCAGAGCCATTTTTAGTTTTAGGAGTTGACAATTGTACAGACGAAAATGATCCTAAACTAAAATCTACA
>JBILUY010000236.1:0-3863 GCA_044370735.1 Crocinitomicaceae bacterium
ACAAAACAGATCTTAGAATATCAAAAAGACCTTAGTTTACTCACTAAAAGTATTGGAAATAATATAATTGCAATAATTTTCACAGATAATAATAGTTTTATTTCAGAACTCAAACTTAATTCGAACATAATAACTTCAAGCAACTTTGAAAATTTGAATCAAATAATTAATAACAATAATATTGAAGAAGTTTTAATTGTTGATAATGAAATAAATCCTAAAACACTTCAATATCTGCTAGCAAAATTATCAGGTTTAGGAGTATCCGTTAAAATAAAAGCTTCTGATTTTGATATAGCCATTGGTTCTATAAAACAAAATAATCTTTTTGGACTTCTTACTAAAGAAATCAATTTCGATCCTATGCCTTTTTGGCAAAAAAGCATGAAGAGATGTATCGATATCGTTATTTCTATCGTTTCCTTACTATTATTATTACCATTTTTCGTATTAATAGCGATTGGAGTAAAAAGATCTTCAAATGGTACTATTTTATTCAAACAAGAACGTATAGGTAAAAATGGTAAACCTTTTCAGATTATTAAATTCAGAACTATGTATACAAATTCTGAACAAAATGGTCCTCAATTGTCTAGTACTCACGATAACAGAATTACAAAATTTGGTAAATTTCTAAGAAAAACTCGAATCGATGAGTTTCCACAATTTTTCAATGTACTAAAGGGAGAGATGTCACTCGTTGGTCCAAGACCTGAAAGACAATATTATATTGATCAAATTTCACAAATAGAACCTTCATTTTTACAATTGACAATTGTTAAACCAGGTATTACATCTTGGGGACAAGTAAAATATGGTTATGCTGAAAATGTTGATCAAATGATTCAGCGTATGCGTTTCGATCTACTTTACCTAAAAAACAGAAGTTTAGCATTAGACTTTAAAATTATGATATATACAATTATCACTATTTTAAAAGCAAAAGGAAAATAATTATTTCTTTGGAACAGGATCTTCACCAAATCCTCCCCATGGATGACATTTTGAAATTCTTTTTATTCCTAAGTATGACCCCTTAATAGGTCCCCACTCTTCAACAGCTTCTTTAAAATATGCAGAACAAGTTGGGTTAAATCTACACGATGCAGGAAAAATAGGACTAATAAAGTACCTATAAAAATTTATTACTAATAAAATAGGGAACGAAATAATCCTTTTTAAAAATCGCATGTTAACAGGTTTGTGTTTTTTATTTTTTTAATCAATATACTTGTTTTAATTTTGAAGGTATGAAAAAAATAACTTCTTTATTACTAATTCTTATTAGTTTTTCTTTGAAAGCGCAATTTTCAAATTCAAATTGGTGGGATAAAGAAATATTACTTACTGAAAGTCAATATGTGTTAGTCAATCCTAAAATAATTATTGATGACAAATGGGATACTTTACCACAAGCCCAATTTTGGAAACAAATTTTAACTTTATCTAAAGATAGTTGTTTAATAAATGTAGCAAATACAAGACAAGTTCTTCATAAAATGGCATTTGCAGATTGGACAAAGCAGACTGAAAATCAAAAGGATAAATTTAAAGATAGTTTAAAAAAAGTATTTGGTTTAGATTCTACTCTTAAAATTAATGTTACGTTTGGAAAAAATGATTTCTACAAAATTAAAGAAGTTACTCCAACCATTTCAGATGGGATTCGTGAATTTAGAAATTTAGGTGTAGACCCTTGGTATGCACAATCTATTTTAATGATTGAAAGTCCTGCACAAATGAGAAAATCTGAATCGGGTGCATATGGTCCTTTTCAGCTTATGCCTTCTGTCGCAAGAGCATACGGTTTGAAAGTAAATAATTATGTAGATGAGCGAGCAGACTTTAAACGTTCTGCTTACGGTGCTGCGAAATTAATTAAACAAGTGTGTATTCCTGAAGCTAAGAATATCCTTAATAGATATAACATTGCATACAACGAATCAGATTTATGGTTTAGATTATTTGTTATGCACGTTTATCACGCAGGATCAGGTAATGTTTCAGCAGTAATGCGAAAAATTCAGCCAACAACGGGTGGACAAGAATTAATTCAAAAAATGTGGACTACAAGTGCTGGTGCTTTTGGTAATTCTTCACAGAATTACACTCAAATTACCCTTGCAGCCCATTTGGTATTACATGAGTTAATATCGAGTTTTTAATTTATTTAAATTCTTTCATTATACATTCGACAGTGTATCCTTTTGCTCTTAACAAATCAATTAATCCATAATTTTCGGGTAATAAATGACCTAATCCTACCGCAATAAAGGTAGATTGTTTTTTTATCGATTTTTCAATTTTTGGAAGCCATTCGAAATTACGTGATATAATAAGAGAAGCAAAAACCATTTTTTCTGAATGATTCATAAAAACAGTGTTTTTCGCTAAGAAGTCATCTAATTCACCTAACAGGTACCTTTCATCATAAAAAACTTTATTAGTTTGTAAACTATCATAAACCAAGTTGGGAAAAGTTAGTTCAAACTCATATTTTACTGGTAGGCTTTGTTCGTAGATACTAATTTGTTTTACGTTTTCTAAAGTCTTAATTTTACTCCTTTTCCATTTTGAATAAACTTCTATAGAATCATCAACGCTATATTTATTTACTGAATTATTTTTATCCCCTTTTAAAAAAGTATACATGATTAAAGGTCTAAAACGAGAATAAAACTCATAGTTTGATTCATCAACTTTAAACTGTTTTATACAATATCTTTTTAGAGAGTCTGATTTATTGGAAGTTATAAATTCTGATATTTTTTTAAACTTTGGGTTAAAAATCATTTTAATAAAACTTCGGAAATTAAAAAGTACTGAAATACTATTTAATTTACTTTCCACTATTGTTTGTTCAGTGTTAGAAATAGAGTTTTTAACTGACGCTGGAATTGTATATATACTTCTAATAGAATGTATAGTACCAAATAAATATGATGTATCTTTTAAATCTGGACTAGTAATTCTCCAAAGTAAACCTTGATTTTGAGAAAAAGAATTATTTGAAAATAATAAAAAACAAACAACAATAATTTTAAAAAAATACATCCTAAAAATTCAACAACTCAAATAATTCAGCTCTAACCTTTTCAGCATTCGTTAATAATGTAGCCTCTAAAGTGGAATTTAAAGGTATAGCAGGAGTATCTACAGAACCAACTATCTTAACTGGAGCATCTAAAAATTCAAAATTATCACGTTGAATTCTTCCTGCTAAACCAAGTGTAAAGGTAGCTTCAATAGATTCTTCTGTAACCAATATTGCTTTATTGTGTTTTCTTACCGCCTGATTAATAGCATCAAAATCTACCGGATTCAAGGTTCTTAAATCAATAATTTCGACTCTTCCTTCAAAATGTTTTTCAGCTTCTAATGCCCAATACACTCCCCTACCATAAGTAATTAAAGCACAAGTTTCACCTTTTTCAACCTTAACTGCTTCAGCTTCTTTAACAACTCTTGCTTTACCAAAAGGGATTACATACTCCTCATCTGGCTCAACAGACATAGCGCCTTCAGTTCCAGGAATTTTAGACCAATACAATCCTTTATGCTCTAAAATCACAACAGGATTTGGATCATAGAATGCAGATTTCATCAATCCTTTCAAGTCAGCACCCGTTGAAGGATAAGCTACCTTAATACCTCTGATGTTTGTCAAAACTGACTCAACACTAGATGAATGGTAAGGGCCACCAGAACCATAAGCCCCTATTGGAACACGAATAATACAACTTACAGGCCATTTACCATTTGACAAATAATAAGAACGGCTAACTTCTGTAAATAACTGATTTAATCCCGGCCAAATATAATCTGCAAACTGAACTTCTACAATCGGTTTTAATCCTACAGCG
>JBILUY010000237.1:0-3850 GCA_044370735.1 Crocinitomicaceae bacterium
CAGGAACAAAAAACGGGTCTTTGGCAAGTCAGTTTGCTTTTCATTTTATGAAAGAAATCGCTCCTTTTACTGATTATATCCTTGATTTTCATACAGGTTCTGCACAACGAAGTAATTTTCCTCAAATTCGATGTGTTTTCAAGGATGAAGAAAGTGTTCGTTTAGCCAAAGTATTTCACCCTCCGTTTATTATTCACTCTTCCTACATCGCCAAAACGATTCGTGAATCTATGCATAAAAAAGGAAAACATATTTTACTTTTCGAAGGTGGGAAAACTAACTCAATTGATGAAAAAGTGGTGCACGAAGGCTTGGAAGGTATAAAACGATTGATGCATTATTTAGATTTACGACATTTTAAACCTGAAAAGCAAATTCTTGATCCTATTATGATTAAAGCAACCAAATGGGTTCGTGCTTCACATTCGGGTATGTTTTTACCAGCAATAGAAAATGGTTCAGAGATTGAAGTCGGTACAGTATTAGGAGTTATAACAGATCCTTTTGGTAAAATTGAATATAAAGTCAAATCTCCCTTGAAAGGCTTTGTATTTTGTGTGAATGAAGCTCCAATTGTAAATAAAGGAGATGCCTTGTTTAATTTAGGTTCAGTGCATGAACATAAAAAAGAGGGGATAATTCATGGTCAAGTCCTGGATTAGAAATATATACTTTATTCTTTGGTACTATTCAAATTATTCTTATATTTGCCTTGTCCAAAAGAGGACTACATAATAATCATTTAAATAATATTTGCATGTATTTAGAAACAGAAAAAAAGAAAGAGATTTTTGCAAAATACGCAGGATCTGAAACTAACACAGGGTCTGCTGAAGGGCAAATCGCATTGTTTTCTTACAGAATTTCTCATTTAACTGAGCATTTAAAGAAAAACAGAAAAGATTACGGAACGCAAAGATCTTTACAATTGTTAGTAGGTAAAAGAAGAAGTCTTTTAGATTACTTAAAGAAAAAAGAAATCAACCGTTACCGTGCTATTGTTAAAGAACTTGGTTTACGTCGTTAATCATACATCTTTTATCGAAATGGGGGGCAATTGAGAAATCAATTGCCTTTTCTTTTGCTAAAAACTGTTTCTACAGAAAAATTAGTAAATAAATATATATGAATATAGTTAAAAAGTCCATCACTACAGGAGGAAAAGAGATCTCCATCGAGACAGGAAAACTTGCTAAGCAAGCAGACGGTTCTGTGGTGTTACAAATGGGCGACACTGTGTTGTTGGCTACAATAGTAGCAGCACAAACAGCAAAAGATGGAGTAGATTTTTTACCTTTAACAGTAGATTACAAAGAGAAATTTGCTGCTGCTGGTAGAATCCCTGGTGGTTTCTTAAGAAGAGAAGGAAGACCTTCAGACAATGAAGTATTAATCATGCGTTTAGTGGATCGTGCTTTACGTCCATTATTTCCAGATGATTACCACGCTGAAGTTCAGTTGATGATTCAGTTGTTATCTTATGATGGTGAACACCAACCAGATGCATTATGTGGTTTAGCTGCTTCTGCGGCAATCGCAGTTTCTGACATCCCATTCAACGGGCCAATGTCTGAAGTTCGTGTAGGTAGAATTAACGGTGAGTTTATTATCAATCCTACAGTTTCAGAAATGAAACAATCTGATATTGATATTATGATTGCAGGTACGGTGAAAGACATCGTAATGTTAGAAGGTGAAATGAAAGAAATTTCTGAAGCTGAAATGGTTGAAGCAATTAAAATTGCTCACCAAGCAATCATTGAACAATGTAATTTCCAATTAGAATTAGCAGCACAAATTCCTTCAGCTAATCCGAAAAGAGAATATAGCCACGAAGTTCATAATGAAGAAATCAAGCAAAGAGTATTTGATGCTTGTTACGAAAAATGTAAAGAAGTAGCTCGTATGGGCTTAGCTTCTAAAGCAAAACGTTCTGAATTATTTGATGCTATTAAAGAAGAATTCAAAGCTACTTTCACAGAAGAAGAATTAGCTGAAGTAGGTGGATTTATATCGACTTATTTCTCTGGAGTGAAAAAGAAAGCGGTTCGTAACGTAATGGTAGACGAGAAAATCCGTTTAGATGGTCGTGGATTTGAGCAAATCAGACCAATTTGGTGTGAAGTTGATTATTTACCAATCGTGCACGGTTCTTCTGTGTTTACAAGAGGTGAAACTCAGTCATTAACTACGTTAACTTTAGGTGGTAAAATGGATGAGCAAATGTTAGATGGTGTAACATTTAAAGGTACAGAAAACTTTATGTTACATTATAATTTCCCTCCATTCTCTACAGGTGAAGCAAAACCAATTCGTGGTGTTTCTAGAAGAGAGGTAGGTCACGGAAATTTAGCTTTAAGAGCATTAAAACCAGTATTACCAGCTGATTACCCTTACACAATTCGTTTAGTTTCTGAAATTTTAGAGTCGAATGGTTCTTCTTCTATGGCAACGGTTTGTGCTGGTACCTTAGCATTAATGGATGGTGGAGTTCCGATTACAGCTCCAGTATCTGGTATCGCAATGGGATTAATTTCTGAAAATGGTAAATTCGCTGTATTGTCTGATATCTTAGGTGATGAAGATCATTTAGGTGATATGGACTTTAAAGTGACTGGTACTGAAAAAGGGATCACTGCTTGTCAAATGGATATCAAAGTAGATGGTTTACCATACGAAGTATTGACGCAAGCTTTAGATCAAGCGAGAGCAGGTCGTTTACATATTTTAGGAAAAATCACTGAAACGATTGCTACTCCAAATGCTGATTTAAAACCACAAACTCCACGTATCGAAGCATTCAATGTACCGAATGACGTAATTGGTGCTATCATAGGACCTGGTGGTAAAATTATCCAAGGACTTCAAAAAGAAACAAATACTGTTATCACAATTGAAGAACTAGAAGGTGGTGAAGGACGTGTTCAAATTATGTCAAACAATGGTGATGATATGGCTGAAGCTGTACGTCGTATTAAATTGATTGCTTTCCCTCCAGTAGTTGAGGAAGGTGCTGAATACGAAGGAAAAATCAAATCATTACAAGCATACGGATGTTTCGTAGAAATTCTACCAGGAACAGATGGTTTAATTCATATTTCTGAATTTAACTGGGAGAAAATCGCTAAAATGGAAGATGTTTGTAAAGAAGGAGATGTAGTTCGTTTTAAAGTTGTTGGTAAAGATCCAAAAACTAAAAAATGGAAACTTTCTCGTAAAGTATTACTTCCAAAACCAGAAAGAAAAGAAGAAGTATCTAACGAAGCTCCGAAAGAAGCTTAATAGATTTTATCTTATAAATATGAAAAGGTTGTTCAGTTTTGAACAACCTTTTTTGTTAAATGCTAAATTAATTAACTGTTTATTTTTGAGCTTTTTTATTTTTGTTAACTATTAAAATTGTATATATTTATTAATTATTAACTATTATTTTTGTTTGTGCTGGTGACTGAATGCCTAATTAAATTTTGAAAAATGACCTGAAAATCTTCTTACAAAATTTCTCTTCTGCATAAAAGTCTTTGAAGAGTTAAAGATAAGAGAGTCTTTTGTCTATCTCTTTCAAACAAGAGAAATTATAACAATTTTAACTTGGATGAATATTTACAATTATTGTATCGATAAAAAAAAAAAAATAATATTAATAACAACAACAACTAATAGTTGTACTATAGTTTATTTAATTTAGCATTTGAAAATAAAACTATGTCTGAAAACTCAAATCAAACCAATATTCACCCTTACGAATATATCCTAACTGACGTTGATTTTTCAAAATATGACACTCCTTTTATTTTTAAACATGCAACAGGAATTTCCCAGTTTAAAAGTCCATATAATCTTTCGCTAT
>JBILUY010000020.1:0-22491 GCA_044370735.1 Crocinitomicaceae bacterium
TTATTCAAAATCTTCAATTTGTCAAAATGATGCGAATCCATTGCCTACAATTTCAGGTACTAGTGGAGGTGTGTTTACTTCGTCACCTGTTGGTTTAAGTTTAAATGCAAGTACGGGAAGAATTTCGATAGGGACTTCAACGATAGGAACATATAATGTTACCTATACAACAGGAGGTTCTTGTCCGGATGATTCGACTATTTCTATCGTAATTAACCCTCAACCATCTGTAAATAATATTAGTGATCAAAATAGATGTTTTGGCGATTCGTTCAATCCAATAACTTTCACTGGATCAAATAATACTATTTTCAATTGGACAAACTCTAATTCAACAATTGGATTAGCTAGCTCTGGAAGTGGCAATATTTCAGCTTTCGTTGCTAAAGGTACTGTTTTTGGTGGAAGTTCTATCGCAGGAAATGTGGTTGTAACACCAGAAATTAATGGATGTTCAGGATCAACTAAAACGTTTATTCTTACAGTAAATCCTATTGATAATCCTGCATTCCATTATAGCGATAATTCATTTTGTACAACACAAGTAAATCCTGCACCTTCAATTGATGGAACATTGGGAGGTGTGTTTACATCTACACCTTTAGGCTTATCCATAAATAGTGCAACAGGTTTAATTAATTTAGGAGCATCAACTGCTGGTACTTATCAAATTAAATACACTACTCCAGGAAATTGTAAAGATGATTCTACAGTAACCATTGGTATTGGTTCAAATCCATCTGTGGATGATGTGGATGATCAAAGTTATTGTCAAGGGGATATGTTTGATGCCGTAATTTTTTCTGGAAATCCAGGTACAGTTTTTCAATGGGTAAATAATAATTCTTCCGTTGGAATTGCTACTTCTGGAACTGGTAATATTGCAGCATTTAAGGCGCAAGGTACTGTAGATGGAGGAAGCGACTTGTCTGCAACAATTACGATTACTCCTAGAATTGGAACGTGTGTTGGTTCAATAGTAAATTATAAATATAAAGTTAGAGCCAATCCTAAAATTGTAGCTTCAATTGCAAATACAACGAAACAAGATACTTCATTCTGTAAGGGAGGTAGTGTCGTTTTATCAGCTACTGGAGCTTCTAAAAATGAAAATTATATTTGGACACCGCATACTTCATTAGCTGGAAATATTGGTATAGGTTCAAGCGTAACAACCAAAACAGATACAACACAACAATATATAGTTAGAGGTCAGTCACAATTTGGATGTTTTAACTATGATACTTTATTGGTGAATGTTTATAATCCAACTGTAAATCAAAAATCGGATACAACGGTTTGTGCAGGTAGTACTATAAACGGTATTCAATTTATATCTTCATTACCAGGTACAACTTTTGACTGGTCTAATTCAAATGGTAATATAGGGTTAGGATTTAATGGTACAGGTAATATAAATACTTTTACAGCTAAAAACACTACTGCATCAGCGAAACAGACAGGTATCGTATCTGTTACACCAAAATATGTCATTCAATCTTTAAATCGTACTTGTACTGGACCGGTAATGCGTTTTTCTATTGCTGTGAATAAACAAGATGATCCAACATTTAGTGGATATTTAGCTCAATATTGTGCAAATGAAACTGCGAATACAATTCCTACAGTTACAGGTGCTAAAGGGGGAATTTTCTCCGCTTTACCTACTGGGTTAGCATTAAATTCAAATACGGGTGAAATTTTCCCAATCTCATCTAAAGCAGGAAGTTATAGTGTGAAATACACAACAAATGGAGCTTGTCCAAAGGCAGATTCAACCTATTTGTTTATCAATCCGCTTATTACAGCAAGTATAACAGGCGCGGATACAGTTTGTGTTAACGCTGTTGCACCTCAAATTAAATTTAAAGGTTCTAACGGTGTAGCTCCTTATGTATTTAAGTATAAAATCAATGGTGGAGCTGTTCAAACCATATCAACTGATCCTGGTAAAGATGAAATTTCTGTGGCTGCTCCTACGAATAAAGCTGGAATTTTTACGTATGAATTAATTAGTGTAGAAGAATCAAGTGCTTCTAGATGTATTAATAATAATGTATTTGGTGTTCAAAATGTAATTGTAAATGAATTGCCGACTGCTCAAATTACATCAACCAGTTCGACTGTGTGTGTAGGATCTACTAGTCCTGAAATAAGAATAACAGGTATTAATGGTGTATCTCCATTCACCTTTACCTATTTTATCTCAAAAGATGGTAACCCATTTGGTCCTTCTCAAAACATTAGTACTACGCTTGGACAACATTTAGCTAAAATACCAGTGAATACGAGCCAATCTGGAGTATATAATTATACTGTTAACATAGTTAAAAATGGTGATGATTTATCTTGTTCAAACAACATTAATATATCACAAGTTGTTACAGTGAAACCTGCTCCTAATGGAACGGTTACTGCTAAACCAGCTGGAATTTGTATGAATGGAGATGCTAATATTGAATTTACTGCATCGAATGGAACACCACCTTTCACTTTTGTTTATTCAATTAACAATGGCGGTAATCAAACTATTAAAACAGCTAATAACGATTATTCTGTTTCTTTAAAAGCGAATACAGGAATGTCAGGTGTATTTAATTATAAAATTGTAAGTGTTTCAGACGGTGATGCTACAAGTTGTCAAAATAATTCAGTTGTTGCTTCGACTGATTTAACGATAACTCCAGGAACAAAAGTCAATAAAATTCAGGATATCAATGTTTGTGTAAACGAGAAATCAGACACTATACAATTTACAGGTGGTGCTAACGGTACAACTTATACTTGGTATTCAAATAATACAACTATTGGACTTGCAGGAAGTGGAAGTGGAGATATTATGCCATTTGTATCCAAAAACAATTCTGGTTCAACAACAAATATTGCTAGAATTACTGTTATACCTTCAGTTGGACAATGTAAAGGAGATACGATGAAATTTGATGTCGTAGTTCGACCTAAACCTAAGGCTAAAATTAACGCTCCAAATACTGTTTGTCCAGGAGATTCAATTCGTTTAGAAGGAATTGGAAGTGAGTTGAAATATGTTTGGACACCAAATGTATCGTGTATTACTTGTAATCCTGTCATTGCTAAACCAACAGAAAACACTACATATAAGGCATTTGTTACAGATAAATATAACTGTTATGACTCAACAGAGTTTGATGTTGTAGTTTATCGTAAACCAGACATATTAATTGATGAACCAGTTGTTTGTGGAGACCCAGAATTAGTTACACTGAAAGGAAAAGGAACAAATACCTATACTTATAGCGATGGAATTTTAGATGGTGTACCTTTCATGCCTGCAAAAGGTAAAACTTCTTATATCGTTACAGTAAAAGATAATTTAGGTTGTAAAAACACAGATACAGTTAATGTGTACGTAGTGGATAAACCGATATCAAAGTTTACAGCTTCGCCAGAAAGTGGTTTAGCATCTGATATCAAACCATTGAATGTATTATTAACTAATAAAAGTACAAATGCTTCATCATTCGAATGGTACTTTAGAAATGGAGAAGAATCGCCTGTCGTTAAAACTACCTTAGAACCGGTAACTGCTTTGTACAAAAAACCAGGTATCTATGTGGTTACTTTAATTGCTCAAAATGGAAAGTGTATCGATTCGAGCTCTATTTCTATTAAAATAGATAAGTTAGACACACCAAGAGTTGAAATAGCACCAAACGTGTTTACACCGGATAATGATGGTACGAATGATGTTTTCTTCCTTACGGTTAAAAATGCAAAAAATATTCATATTACAATATTTAATAGATGGGGTAATCCTATCCATGAAATAACGGAAACTACTCAGTCATGGGATGGAAGAATTAATGGGAAAGATGCAGATGAAGGGGTGTATTATTATCAGTATGAAATAGAAGGATCTAGCGGAGAAAAGATAAAGGGGCAAGGGTATGTCCAATTAATAAGGAAATAATTTAAAATAAATAAAATAGATTAAAATAAAATAAAATGGGAAGAGCGTTTGAATACCGAAGAGCAGCAAAAGAAAAACGTTGGGATAAAATGTCTAAACTTTTTCCAAAGCTTGGTAAAGCAATTACAATGGCAGCAAAAGAAGGAGGAGATGATCCAACGATGAATGCTAAGTTGAGAACTGCAATACAAAATGCGAAGGCTCAAAATATGCCAAAAGACAATATAGATGCTGCAATTAAAAGAGCTACTCAAAAAGATTTAGCAAGCTTTAGTGAGATTCTGTACGAAGGAAAAGGCCCTCATGGTGTTTTGGTGTATGTTGAATGTGCAACTGATAACCCTACAAGGACGGTAGCAAACGTAAAATCTTATTTTAATAAAGTTGGAGGTTCAATTGTTCCAAATGGTCAACTAGAATTTATGTTCAGTAGAAAATCTGTTTTTGAACTTGCAAAAAAAGAAGGTGTTGATCCTGAAGAAATCGAACTAGAATTAATAGATGCAGGTTGTGAATCTATAGAAGTAGAAGAGGATAAAATGGTAGTTTATGGAGATTTTACTGCATTTGGTACACTATCAAAAGCAATTGATGATTTACAATTAGAAGTTTTAAAAGCGAACTTACAACGTCTTCCTACTTCTCCAATTGATTTGACTGAAGAACAAATGGTTGATGTAGAAAAATTATTGGACAAAATCGAGGAAGATGATGATGTTCAACAAGTGTTTACAAATATTCAGTAATTACAAATTCAAAAGAGGGTAGTATAGCTATCCTCTTTTTTATATTATATGGGAGAATTAGTTTTAGTACCAACACCTATCGGAAATCTAGAAGACATTACGCTAAGAGCAATAAATACTTTTAAAAATGCCGATTTGATTTTAGCAGAAGATACAAGAGTTACAAAAAAACTCTTGAATCACCTTGAAATTCAAAAAAATGTTCAATCATTTCATATTCACAATGAACATAAAGTATTGAATAATGTGATCAATCAAATTGATTCAAATACACTTACTGTTCTCGTTTCTGATGCCGGTACTCCAGCTATTTCTGACCCAGGATTTTTACTAGTTAGAGCTTGCATTGAAAAAAACATAAAAGTTTCTTGTCTACCTGGACCAACCGCTTTTGTTCCTGCTCTTGTTGGTAGCGGTTTTCCATGTGATAGATTTGCATTTGAAGGGTTTTTACCTCACAAAAAGGGACGTCAAACAAAACTTAAACAAATAGCAGAGGAAGATCGTACTATTATTCTTTACGAATCTCCACATCGATTAGTAAAAGCGTTGGAGCAAATTGTTGAATTTATGGGTGAGCAAAGAAAAGTATGTGTGGTTCGAGAAATTTCAAAAATTTATGAAGAATTTCAACGAGGTGCTGCGATTGATGTGAAAAATCATTACACTAATCATCCACCAAAAGGGGAAATTGTTATCATCATTGCAGGGAAAGAAGATTAATCAAACCGTTTAATGTCAATTTCTTTATCAAGTTTTCCGTTCTCAAACATGTATTGATAGAGTATTTCGGAGAGTAATGGAGCCATTAAATAACCCTTTGTTCCTAGTCCATTAAAGATATAGGTGTTTTTATAATCTAGGTGTTCTCCTAATAATGGTCTTCTATCTTTAACTGTAGGTCTTATACCAGCTTCTTGATGAATTACAGTATAATCTTTATCAATAAGCTGATTGATGTTTTCTTTTAAAGATTTTAATCCTTCTTCCGTAATTGCTAAATTGGTATCATTCCATTCATAGGTTGCTCCTACTTTATACTGTTCGTTCCCAATTGGGAGGATAAAACATTTGCGATTTAAAATTTCATTGTTTGGGAGTTGACTAGACTTTATTGTAAGAGTTTGACCTTTTGTAGCTTGTATTGGTAGATGTTTGAACCAAGGATTTTCTAGAGAGTGATACCCTTCACAAAAGATGATTTTTGAAAATTTTTCACCTCTAAATGTTGTGTTATCGAGATCAAATTCAGAATATTCGTAGCTTGATTTTAAGTAAGATTGAATCGAACTAAATAATTGATAGGAATTTGAAATAAATGTTGTAGTATCTACATAACCAGATTGTTTTACAACTCCAGTGCCAAAGTTATTGATCAATGATTTGTTCTCTTTATCTTCGAGTGAAATGTGATTTAAATAGGAAGAGTATTCTTCGGTATCTTGTCTTGACAGCCATAAATCAGTTTCTTGTTGATGTGCAAAACCTCTTCGCATAGGTATAAAATGAAAATGCTGTTGTTTGGCATACTTCCCGGTTTTTGTATAAAAAGATAATGCATACGGTAGAAATTCATCAACCTTCCAACTTTTTAACATTCGTCTAAAAACCATAGGATTAATAAGTCCTGCAGCAATGGAAGAACTATGATTTTCCCCTTTATCAATCAATAAAAATGATCTGTTTTTTTCAAATAATTGATAAGCAAGACAAATTCCAGCCAATCCTCCTCCAGCGATTAATACACGTTCTTCTTTCATACGGATAAAGCTAGTGAGATTACACTAATTTTCATAGTTGGATATTTATTTAATATTTCTTTTGAAATGGATTCTATTGTAGAACCAGTGGTTATCACATCATCCACAAGAGCAATGTGTTTCCAATTGGGGTTTAGTTTTGAATTCACCCTGTAGGTTTGTTGCGCATTTTCCCAACGAAGATATTTATTTAGTTTGGTTTGACTTTTAGTGTTTTTAATTCGTTTAATGAAAGAAGTATCAGTTTGTATATTTAAAATTTCAGAGATTCCTTTTGAAAGTAATTCACTTTGATTATATCCACGATCAAATCTTTTCTTAGAATGGATTGGTACAGGGATCAATGCGTCCAAATTTTTTATAAATTCTATTTTTTGTAATGTAGTTCCTATTTTTCTTCCCATTTCAATTGCAAAAGTCTGTTGATTTTGATATTTGATACCATGTAAAATTTTTTGTGTTGAATTTCCTTTTGAGAAATAAAGTAAACTAAACCCATCTTCCACTCGAAATCTTCCCCAAAATAATTTTTTTGTTTTTGTGTCAGTGACCTCATTCTCCATCTTAGTATAGTTTAAATCTTGTTCACATAAATGACATATACCTATTGAAGTATGCGTTAACTCTTTGTCACAGATAATACATCCATTTGGAGAAATTAAGTGCCAAAAATGATCTAAAAGTCGGTTAAAGACTTGATATATTCTATTTAGGGATTGAGTAAACAATTTGATGTTAAAATGTAATAAAAAGTTGCTATTGACTTGAATTAAATATTAGAGTAAATTTATATAAAATCTTTTCTAAATAATTATCGTTTTTATAATAAAAATCTACGAAAAAATTATTGACATAGAGGGTTTTTAGATTGTTAATATCATTTTGTAAATGAATATTTTCTGTTTCTCTCAACAAATTCAAGGGTTTCCAAAATCCATGTTAATAAACTTGAGAGCGATGTGAATTTCTTTTGTTGCACAAACTGATTTAAATAACAATTTTTGTAGTCCGATCTTTTTATAAAAATGATTGTGTTTACATTTTGATTTTCAATTAATTCCGAATATAAACGAATAAAAACGCTAGTTATGAGTTATGAACCGATTTTAGAGCCTAACGATGGTAGATTTGTGTTATTTCCAATTCAACACAATGACATTTGGTCTTTTTATAAAAAAGCAGAAGCGAGTTTTTGGACAGCTGAAGAAATTGATCTTTCAGCAGATATCATTGACTGGGAAAATAAATTAAACGAAAACGAAAAACATTTTGTAAAACATGTACTAGCATTTTTTGCTGCGTCTGATGGTATCGTTAATGAAAACTTAGCAGAAAACTTTTTGTCAGAAGTCCAATATACGGAAGCGAAATTTTTCTACGGATTCCAGGTGGCTATTGAAAATATCCATTCTGAAACTTATTCATTATTAATTGATACTTACATCAAAGATTCTGCAGAAAAGAATTATTTGTTTAATGCAATAAATACAATGGCTTGTGTTCGACGTAAAGCGGATTGGGCGTTACGTTGGATTGAAAAGGGTTCTTTTGCTCAACGTTTAGTTGCTTTTGCTGCAGTAGAGGGTATTTTCTTCTCAGGTTCTTTTTGTTCTATTTTCTGGTTAAAGAAAAGAGGATTGATGCCTGGATTAGGATTCTCAAATGAATTAATTTCTCGTGACGAAGGATTACATTGTGATTTTGCATGTTTGTTATATAACAATCACTTAATCAATAAACTTTCTAAAGATGAGGTGAGAGAAATTATCTTAGATGCTGTTGAAATTGAGAAAGAATTTATTCTTGAAGCTTTACCTGTGAAATTAATTGGTATGAATAGCGATTTGATGTCACAGTATATTGAGTTCGTTGCAGACAGATTATTGTTAGAATTAGGAAACGAAAAAGTATTTAACGTAACTAATCCTTTTGATTTTATGGATATGCTTTCAATTCAAGGAAAATCAAATTTCTTCGAAAAGAGAGTGTCTGAATATCAAAAAGCAGGGGTGTTGGCTTCAGGACATGGACAAGAAAGTCATGGATTTACACTTGATGCGGATTTCTAAATAATTATTAAAATTTTAAAATACTAGATTAAAAAGAATTATGTACGTAATTAAAAGAGATGGTCGTAAAGAAGCTGTAAAATTTGATAAAATTACAGCGCGAATTATTAAAATGTGCTATGGGTTAGATCCATTGGTGAGTCCTGAGGCTGTTGCAATGAAGGTGATCGAAGGTATCTATGATGGGGTGACTACTTCTGAATTGGATAATTTAGCTGCGGAAGTTGCTGCTGCTAAAACAATTGACCATCCTGATTATGCATTGTTAGCATCGAGAATTGCTGTTTCAAATTTACACAAAGAAACAAAAAAGTCTTTCTCTGATGTAATGGAGGATTTATATAATTATATCGATCCTAAAACGAATCAAAGAGCTTCATTATTAGCAGATGATGTCTATGAAGTAATCAAGAATAATAGAGACTTTCTAGATTCAAGTATCATTTATGACAGAGATTTCAAATATGATTATTTTGGATTTAAAACCTTGTCTAGATCTTACTTGTTGAAAGTAGATGGTAAAATTGCTGAAAGACCTCAACAAATGTTGATGAGGGTTTCAGTTGGGATTCATAAAAATGATATTCAATCTGCAGTAAAGACATATAATTTAATGTCTGAAGGTTGGTTTACTCACGCAACACCAACTTTATTCAACGCAGGTACACCAAAACCACAAATGTCTTCTTGTTTCTTGTTAACAATGAAAGAAGATAGTATTCATGGTATTTATGACACATTAAAATCATGTGCACAAATTTCTCAGTCTGCTGGTGGAATTGGATTAGCTATTCATGATATTCGCGCAACAGGATCTTATATCAAAGGAACGAATGGTACATCTAATGGTATCGTTCCAATGTTACGTGTATTTAATGATACTGCAAGATATGTAGATCAAGGAGGAGGAAAAAGAAAAGGTTCATTTGCAATGTATATTGAGCCTTGGCATGCAGATGTTTTCGATTTCTTGGATTTAAAGAAAAACCACGGAAAAGAAGAGCAAAGAGCTAGAGATTTATTTTTCGCGTTATGGATTCCTGATTTATTCATGAAACGTGTAGAAAGTAACGGTAATTGGACCTTAATGTGTCCAAATGAATGTCCAGGTCTTTCAGAAACACATAGTGAAGAATTTGAAGCTTTATATACTAAATATGAAGCAGAAGGGAAAGGTAGAAAAACAATTAAGGCACAAGATTTATGGTTTAAAATCTTAGAGTCTCAAATTGAAACGGGTACACCTTATATGTTGTATAAAGATGCGGCAAATGCCAAATCAAACCAACAAAATTTAGGTACGATTAAGTCTTCAAACTTGTGTACAGAAATTATCGAATATACAGCACCAGATGAGGTTGCAGTTTGTAACTTGGCTTCAATTGCACTTCCTAAATTTGTAACAGAAGATGGACAGTTTGATCACCAAAAATTATTTGATGTAACGTATCAAGCTACTGTTAACTTAAATAGAATTATTGACGAAAACTATTACCCTGTAGAAGAAGCTAAAAATTCAAATTTAAGACATAGACCTATCGGTTTAGGTGTTCAAGGATTGGCTGATGCATTCATAATGATGCGTTTCCCTTTCGAATCTCCGGAAGCTCAAACGTTGAATAAAGAGATTTTCGAAACAATTTATTATGCTTCTATGACTGCTTCTAAAGATTTAGCAAAAGTAGAAGGGCCTTATGAAACGTTTGCAGGTTCACCTTTATCGAAAGGAGTTTTCCAATTCGATATGTGGGGAGTAAAACCTTCAAGCAGATGGGAGTGGGATCTTTTGAAAGAGGAGGTTATGAAACACGGTACAAGAAACTCATTGTTATTAGCGCCGATGCCAACAGCTTCTACAGCTCAAATTTTAGGAAACAACGAATGTTTTGAACCTTATACTTCTAATATTTATACACGTAGAGTATTATCAGGAGAGTTTATTATCGTGAACAAACATTTATTAAAAGACTTAGTGAAAGAAGGTCTTTGGAATAAAGAAATGAGATCGAAATTAATGGCTTCAAATGGGTCTGTTCAAAATATTCCAGAAATACCAACGCATTTAAAAGAGCTATATAAAACTGCTTGGGAAATTTCTCAAAAAGCCATTTTAGATTTAGCTGCAGATCGAGGAGCATTTATTTGTCAGTCTCAATCTTTGAATATCTTCATGGAAAATGCAAACTTTGGAAAATTAACTTCTATGCATTTCTATGGATGGAAAAAAGGGTTGAAAACAGGTATGTATTACTTAAGAACAAAAGCTGCGACAGACGCAATCAAATTCACGTTGGATAAATCATTTATTCAAGAGCCTGAAGTGAAAGCTACTGCAGCAGCTGCTAATAATTCAGCAGAAGCAATCGCATGTTCATTAGATGATCCAGATTCTTGCGAAATGTGTGCAGGATAGGATTTGAAATCCATAAAAAAACCGACTTAATTTTAAGTCGGTTTTTTTATTTCTCTATTCTTCTAAGACTTCAAAACACGTTCTTCTTTTGCTATAATTTTATTCTTATTTGCTAATTGCCCACAAGCAGCGTCAATATCTTTCCCGCGACTTCTTCTAACATTTACTATTAAATTTCGAGACTCTAAAAAAGAAGCAAAATTTGCTACTCTTTCATCTTCTGCTTTTTGAAACATTTCATCATCAATCGAATTGTATTCAATAATATTGATTTTACAAGGGACACATTTACAGAATTCAGCTAATTCTTTTGCGTCTAATAAAGAGTCATTAAAGTCTTTGAAAATAATATATTCAAATGTAGGGCGTGTACCAGTTTTTTCATAAAAATAAACCAATGCTTCTTGAAGAATGGCTAAATTATTTGTGTCATTAATTTCCATGATTTTACTGCGCTTTTCATCATTGGCAGCATGAAGAGATAATGCTAAATTGAATTTAACTTCATCATCTCCTAATTTTTTGATCATTTTAGCTATCCCAGCAGTAGAAACAGTTATTCTTCTTGGTGACATATTTAATCCATCTTCAGAAGTCAATAACTCAACTGAACGAACAACATTTTTATAATTTAACAAAGGTTCGCCCATACCCATATAAACTATGTTGGTTAAGGGTTGATTGTATTTTTCTTCTGCTAAATTTTTTAAATAAACCACCTGGTCAACAATTTCACCAGGAGTTAAGTTTCTTAATAATTTAAGTTTACCAGTAGCACAAAATTTACAAGATAAACTACATCCTACTTGAGATGAAATACAGGCGGTAGTTCTACTTGATGTAGGGATTAAAACACCTTCGACAACTTTAGAAGGTTCAATTTCAAAAGCACATTTAATGGTTTTGTCTTTACTTATTTGTTGATCATCTAGTTTTATTTTGTCTATAAAAAAATGATCGTTTAACTTGGAGCGCAACGGAAGACTTAGGTTAGACATTTCATCAAATGTTGATGCGTTTTTTTTCCAAAGCCATTCATATACTTGTTTAGCTCTAAAAGATTTTTCATCTAAAGATTTAAATGCTTGTTGTAATTCTGTAAGACTATAATTGCGAATATTTTCCTTTTTCTCTGTCATGTTACAATTTTTTATAATAGTTGTAGAAGCTGTTTAATAAAGCTTTTGCTTTTATTTCTTCTTTCCGAATCTCTTCTTTTTTAAATGTTTGTTGAATATATAATTTTTCTTGTAATTGGTAGGTGAAATTCCCACTAGGTGTTGCCCATCCGTAGCCTTTATTGATTGTATGAATAGCAAATTCAGGACATGATTTACTCAATAAGTTTTTACTCCAAGGATAGGATTGGCTTTTTATTCCTAATTGTTTAAGTAATGTGTATGGAAAATCACATTGAGCTCCTAGAATAGGATTTCTAATTCCTTTAAATTCTTTTTTAACAGTTGGTCCCCAGAATAATAAAGGGATACGAAAGAAAGGAGATTCGTGAGGTGATAGTGCTGAAGGGGTAGTATGACCATGATCTGAAATGAAGATAAATAGTGTGTTTTTATACCAAGGTTGTTTTTTTACTTGCTTGATAAATTTACCTAAACACCAGTCCGCGTAAATAATTGAATTCATATATTCACTTTCTTCGCCTGAGAATTTTTTAGGAGTTTTAGCCGGATAATCATAAGGAGCATGTGAACTGCCTGTAAAAACACATTGAAAAAACGGTTTTTTACGTTTGTTTATTTCATTGATGAGAAATTGATAAACATCTTCATCATAGTAGTTTAATTTACCACGTTTTATTGCTGGAAGATTGTTTTCGTCTACTAAATTTTGAAAACCATGATCCATTAAAAAAACACCAAAATTTCCATATTTTAAATCTCCTCCAAATAAATAACCTGTTTCATATCCTTGTTTTTGTAGGTCTTGATTGATTGTCCTAAGTCCACGGTGTTTTTCTGGTTGCATAGTGATAGATACTTCAGGTATCGCAGGAAATCCACTAAATATGGTTGCATTCCCTATGTCTGAAGTTCCGCTAGCTGCATAAATATTTTCAAAAAGATACCCTTCTTTGGTTAGCCTATTGAAGTTTGGTGTAGCCCCTTTCGTTTGTCCCAAACAGTCAATTGCTTCTGCTCCCCAACCTTCGAAGATTACAAGAACAATGTTTGGCTTTTTATTGTTAAGTAGATTTACAGCGTTACTGTCTTTGTAATCATATAATTGTGAGGTTATTGTTTGGGATTTTAATGTGTCCATTTTAGGGATAACTTCATCCAAATTTGTTTTGTTATAGATCAAAAAACTTTTACTAAAGTTGTAAGTTGTGTTTATTGCTAAATCATTTAAAACAGGTTTATTGCTATAAATTGCACTATTAATATTCAATGGAATTTGTTGTATGCCACCCCGAAGCAATAAAAAACTTGTTGCACCTAAAACGATAAAACCAAAAAATGAAGTCATAATTCTAACGAAGTGACTTTTCTTGTCCTCCTCATTTGAATAAATTAATTTCATTCTTTTTAACAGCTGATAGGAAAAAATAAATTCGATATTTCCAATGATGAAAAACAAAAGGGTAGAAGTCCAAGAAGCTGTTCTAAAAACTTCATCTGGATTAGCTAAGTGTTTAAAAACCCTTGAAGTCAACTTGTGATTCCATTCTTCGTACGTTTGAATTTCTCCGCTGTTAATTATAATTACAAGTCCAAGTTCGATATATAAAATCGAGTAAAAAATGATCTTAAGAGCTTTATTGTTATAGTTAAGATAGAAACTTAAAAATAGAATTGGTAAAACTGATAATGCTGCAGACATGGCAAAATCCAGTCTTAATGAAAATAAAAATGCTTCAACCCATTCTAAAAAGGAAACCGTTTTTAACTTTTCAAAGTGAAAAAATGAGAATATAAGCCTATGTAAATCAAAGAGAAATATCCAAAATAAAAGTAAAAGAAAATAGCGATAGGTAATTTTTTTAAACATGCCAATTGATATGTATGCAAAATTAATCATTTCGGTTTGATTTAAACTTTCATTTGAATTTATCTATCTTTGTCGAAAAATAGTACTATGAATCTTCTAGACGGAAAAGCTGCTTCTACTCAAATAAAACTTGAATTAGCGGAAGCTGTAAAAATCAGAAAAATGGAGGGTAAAAAAATCCCCCATTTAGCAGCAGTTTTGGTCGGAAATGATGGAGGTTCACTAACCTATGTGAATGCAAAAGTAAAAGCTTGTGAAGAATGTGGTTTTGAAAGTACACTAATTAGGTATGACGATTCGGTTACAGAAGAGGTATTACTTAAAAAAGTTCATGCATTAAATAATGATCCAAGTATTGATGGGTTTATAGTTCAATTGCCGTTGCCTTCTCACATTGATGAAATGAAAGTAACAAAAGCGATAGATCCGAATAAAGATGTTGATGGTTTCCACCCAGAAAATATCGGTAAAATGGTATTAAATTTACCAGGTTTTTTATCTGCAACTCCTGCTGGAATTCTTGAATTATTAAAAAGAAATAATATTGAAACTTCTGGAAAACATTGTGTGATTATTGGTCGTTCGAATATTGTAGGTACTCCATTAAGTATTATGTTGACTAGAAATACTGATCCAGGAAATTGTACCGTAACATTAACACATTCTAGAACGCAAAATTTAAAAGATATTTGTTTAACAGCGGATATTCTAGTTGCAGCGATTGGTCATCCTCATTTTGTTACAAAAGATATGGTTAAACCAGGTGCTGTAGTAGTTGATGTTGGAACGACTAGAGTTGAAGACACCTCTAAAAAAGCTGGTTGGAGATTAGTTGGAGATGTGAAATTTGATGAAGTTGCTCCCCTAAGTTCATATATTTCTCCAGTTCCTGGAGGAGTTGGACCTATGACGATTGCTTCATTGATGATAAACACATTGAAGGCAATGGAGCTAAATAATAAATAATCTATTTATAGATTTCAGATATTATTTTTTGAGAAGCACCTTTTGATTGATTTATAATTTTTTCACAGGTGTTAATTACGAAATCTTTATTGTTTTCAAAATATTGAATTGCCGTTATTAGCTCATCTTTATGAGTGATGTTTTTTGCTATTCCTTCTTTAATAAAGAACTCAGCTTCTGGAAACTTGGAATGTTTTGGACCAAAAACAACTGGAAGTCCAAATACCACAGGCTCTAGTGTATTATGAAGACTACCTGTAAAGCCACCTCCAACAAAGGCAAAATTCCCATATTGATATGCATTGGCTAATTTACCAATACTATCTATTAATAAAATTTGTTGATTTTTATAGTTTTCGAATTTTGAATAGCGTATTATTTGTTGTTGAAATAATTGTTCGATCTGTTTCAGATGTTTCTCACTGATGTCGTGAGGTGCAATGATGATTTTGTTTTTGATTTTTCCGTCTGTAAAGGCTTCGTGAAAAAGTTTTTCTTCAATTGGCCAACTACTACCTAAAATAATTGCTTTTTCTCCTTGTAAAAAGAGATCAATCGTAACATCTTTCTCTAGATTTTCTTTGTTTTCGATTACTTTATCATATCGTGTATCACCTGTAATCAATACATTTTCTATATGTATGCTATTTAGCAAATTTTTAGTTTCTTCGTTTTGTACAAAAAACTGATTGAAGCAGGAAAGTCCCTTTCTAAATATAGAACCATGAGACTTGAAAAAATGTTGGTTTTTTCGCAAGATGCAACTGATTGAGTAAAGTGGAATATTTCTTTTTTTAGCTTCAAAAATGTAGTTTAACCAGAATTCGTATTTAACTATATAAATAGATTTGGGCTTTACAATTTCTAGAAACATTTTAGCATTTGAAACAGTGTCTATAGGTAAATAAAACACGTAGTCGGCAGTGTGTTTACGTTTGTGGTAATTTTCCATGCCAGAGGGACTGAAAAACGTAACCAAAATTTTAACATCTGGCTGTGTGTTTTTAATCAAATTCATAACAGGAATTCCTTGGTCAAATTCTCCTAAAGAAGCACAATGAAACCAAATTATGTTTGAATTATCAATCTTTTTTAATTTTTCCCAACTATTTCTTCTTCCTTCAATAAAAAGTTTTGCTTTTTTATTGACGACAGAAAACAGTGTAATTAAAAGGTAGTACAACCTTATAGATAGATTGTATAGAAACATATTAGTAGTAATAAAATTCTTTAGGTTTGTCGCTGAAAAATGGAATGTTCCAACCGAATTTTAGACCATACGAACCATCAATTCTCATTTTAGTTGAAACCACTTCTTGGGGTTTGTCAAAAAAAACGGTGCGTTGATTATAAGTTAATCCTTGTTGAAAGTGTAATCCAAGGTAAAAGTTATACAAACTCTTGGATGATACATATTGATACCCGACAAATTGAGAAAATAGTAATCCAGAAGTTAAACGATCATAACCTTTAGTGTAATCCCCTTCAATTTGAGGAACATTTACACTATTAGTTTCTATTCTATATTTATAAGATAATATTCCCAATCCCAAATTAAACAATAATCCAGATTCATTACCACTTTCGTTAAATGGGATAAGTTTTCCTAAAATGAAAGAAGCAGAATATCCTCTTGAGAAAATAGGAGCTAAAGTTATGTTTCCTTGATCATCAGTTATATTTCCATATGAATCTTTTAAATTATCAAGAATATTTGTTTCCTTTATTTGGTTTCCAAAAATAAAATTTCCTTCACCCATAAATAGCCAATGATGTTTTGTTTTATATCCTATTTGACCGCCGAGCGAGTTAAACAATCCAAAGCGAGATTTCCATTCAAAAATGGGGGAGTTAAGTGAGTAATGAAAAGATAAAGTAGGATGTCCATAATACTTATCATTTTGATCATTTTGTGCAAAAGATCTAAATATCAAAAAAAGGAAAAAAAATACTAAAATTTTGATTTTCATTGTTTTTAAAGCTATGGAAATATTTGAGTCCATTCAAAGATAAATTTATTATGTTAATTTATTTATAATTAATCCAAGTTTTTAATCTACTCAAAATAACTATATTTGCGGATTAATTGAGTTAAAAGCGCTTCATTCTAAAGGCTAAAGAAATGAGAAAAATACAAATGGTTGATTTACAGTCTCAGTATCAGAAAATTAAAAATGATGTTGATTCTGCTATTCTAAATGTGATTGAACAGGCAAATTTTATAAATGGCCCTGAGGTGAATGATTTCAAATCTGATTTAGAAAAATATTTAAAAGTTTCTCATGTAATTCCATGTGCGAATGGAACTGATGCTTTACAAATTGCATTAATGGCTTTAGATTTAAAGCCTGGTGATGAAGTTATAACACCTTCATTTACATACATTGCTACTACTGAAGTCATCGCGCTTTTAGGATTGGTACCTGTTTTTGTTGATGTTTTACCAGATACATTCTGTATAGATCCATCTAAAATCGAAGAAGCTATCACATCAAAAACGAAAGCAATTGTTCCTGTACATTTATATGGTCAATGTGCTGATATGGATGCAATTTTATCTATTGCTAAAAAATACGATTTAAAAGTAGTTGAAGATACAGCTCAAGCAATTGGTGCTGAATACACACATGCTGATGGACGTGTTTCTAAAGCTGGGACAATGGGTGATATTGGTTGTACCTCTTTTTTTCCTTCTAAAAACCTTGGGTGTTATGGAGATGGTGGTGCGATGTATACAAACGACTCGCATCTTGCTGCTAGTTTAAAAAAGATTGCTAATCATGGACAGGTAATAAAATATCACCATGAGGTAGTAGGTTGCAACTCTCGATTAGATACTATTCAAGCTGCGATATTAAAAATTAAACTTCCATTTTTAGATGATTATTGTGTTGCAAGACAGAAAGTTGCTGAATATTACAATAATGCATTTAAAGATGTAGATCAAATTTCAACCCCATTTAAAGCAAACAACACAACACATGTGTATCATCAATATACTATTAAGCTGAATGGAGTAGATAGAAAAGAATTAATAGAGTATTTATCATCTCATGGAATACCTTCAATGATTTATTATCCTCTCCCTGCTCATAAGCAAGGAATGTTTAAATCATTTGGAAAAGAAAATCAAGATTTGCCAGTAACAAATAGGTTAACTGATTGTGTTTTATCATTACCAGTTCACACAGAAATGGAAACTGAACAACTTGAATATATTACTAAACATGTTATTCATTTTATAAAATCCTTTGCATGAAAAAAATTGCAGTTATAGGTACAGGTTACGTTGGTTTAGTTACAGGAACTTGTTTTGCAGAGACTGGAAATCAAGTTATTTGTGTAGATATCAATGAAGCAAAGGTTCAAAAAATGAGAGAGGGAATTATTCCCATCTATGAACCACATCTTGATGTTTTGTTTGAAAGAAACATTAAATCTGGTAGGTTATCTTTTACTACTAAGATTGAAGAAGGCGTAAAGGATGCTGAAATCATCTTTTTAGCGTTACCAACTCCTCCTGGGGAAGATGGATCAGCAGATTTATCTTATATATTAGGAGTTGCAGATCATTTAGGAAAAATCATTACTGATTATAAGGTAATTGTAGATAAAAGTACAGTTCCGGTTGGCACTGCAGAAAAAGTAACTACAGCAATTTTAGCAAATGCAAAATGTGAGTTTGATGTTGTCTCAAATCCAGAGTTTTTAAGAGAGGGATTTGCTGTTGATGATTTTATGAAACCAGACAGAGTTGTTATCGGATCATCATCAGCTAGAGCAATTAAGATCATGGAGCAATTGTACAAACCTTTTGTTCGTCAAGGTAATCCTATAATTTTCATGGACGAAAAATCTGCCGAATTGACAAAATATGCTGCTAATTCATTCTTAGCTACTAAAATTACTTTTATGAATGAAATAGCTAACTTTTGTGAGTTAGTGGGTGCTGATGTTGATAAAGTAAGAATTGGTATCGGATCTGATGATAGAATTGGAAAAAGGTTTTTATTTCCAGGAATTGGATATGGTGGTTCTTGTTTTCCAAAAGATGTTCAAGCCCTTGTTAAATCTGGAAAAGAGAACAATTTTTCGTTTCAGATATTAGATGCTGTGATGAAGGTAAATGAGGAGCAAAAAACAGTACTTATTCCAAAAATTAAAAACTTCTTTAGAGGAGATTTAAAAAATAAAAAAATTGCCATTTGGGGCTTAGCATTTAAACCTGATACGGATGATATCAGAGAAGCTCCAGCTTTGTATATTATCAATGAACTACTAGCATTAGGGGCTTCAATTGTTGCTTTTGATCCAGAAGCTATTGAAAATGTAAATGCATTAATTGGTGATAAGATTTCATTTTCAAAAGATGAATATGCTGCGTTGGAAAATGCAGATGCTTTAGTAATTTGTACAGAATGGGGGATTTTTAGAAATCCTGATTTTGACAAGATTAAGACGCTTTTGAAAGATAATGTGATTTTTGATGGAAGAAATCTGTTTGATTTAAATGAAATGAATGAAAAAGGGTTTTATTATTCTTCTATAGGAAGATCAACAATCAATTAACGTATGTCATCAAATAAACGAATATTAATTACTGGTGCTGCTGGATTTTTAGGTTCACATCTTTGTGATCGCTTCGTAAAAGAAGGTTATCACGTAATTGCAATGGATAATCTAATAACTGGTAGATTAAAAAATATTGAACATCTTTTTCATCTTGAAAATTTTGAGTTCTATAATCATGATGTTTCTAAATTTATTCATGTTCCTGGAAATTTAGATTATATATTGCATTTTGCTTCTCCAGCAAGTCCAATTGATTATCTAAAAATTCCTATTCAAACTTTAAAAGTTGGGTCTTTAGGGATTCATAATTGCTTAGGTTTGGCAAGAGTAAAAAATGCAAGAGTTTTAATTGCTTCTACTTCAGAAATATATGGTGATCCTTTAGTTCATCCTCAAACTGAGGATTATTGGGGGAATGTTAATCCAGTTGGACCGAGAGGAGTATACGACGAGGCAAAACGTTTCCAAGAAGCAATGACAATGGCTTACCATACTTATCATGGAGTTGAGACAAGGATTGTTCGTATTTTTAATACATATGGTCCGAGAATGCGCTTGAATGATGGTAGAGTTTTACCTGCTTTTATAGGGCAGGCATTACGTGGAGAGGATTTAACCATTTTCGGAGACGGTTCACAAACAAGATCTTTTTGTTATGTAGATGATTTGGTAGAGGGTATATATAGATTATTGCATTCTGATTATGCTTTACCAGTGAATATTGGTAATCCAGATGAAATTACCATAAAGCAGTTTGCTGAAGAAATCATTAAATTGACAAATACTACCCAAAAAGTTGTTTATCATGACTTACCAGTTAATGATCCTAAACAGCGACAACCAAATATCACAAAAGCAAAAGAAATATTGAATTGGGAACCTAAAGTAAGTCGTGCTGAAGGGTTAAAAATTACTTATGAGTATTTTAAAGGATTAAGTCCTGAAGAATTACATCATAAAGAGCATAATAATTTTGAGAAATATATCGTAAAATAATGGATTACTTTGCACATGAAACCGCTGTAATTGATCAGGGGTGTGAAATTGGAAATGGAACAAAAATTTGGCATTTTTCTCATATTATGCCTAATTGTAAATTAGGAGAAAAGTGTAATATAGGTCAGAATGTTGTCATTTCTCCGGAGGTAGTATTGGGAAATAATGTTAAAGTTCAAAACAATGTATCCATTTACACTGGGGTAATTTGTGAAGACGATGTGTTTTTAGGTCCTTCTATGGTTTTTACAAATGTATTAAATCCTAGAAGCGCAGTTAATAGAAGAGACTCCTATTTAAAGACAACTGTTAAAAAAGGTGCGTCTATAGGTGCGAATGCAACAATTGTTTGTGGACATGATATAGGTGAATTTGCATTTATTGGTGCTGGTGCTGTTGTGACTAAAACAGTTCCTGCCTATGCTTTAATGGTTGGAAATCCTGCTAGACAACTAGGTTGGATGAGTGAATTTGGACATAGACTTGAATTTAATAACGAAGGTTTAGCTAAATGTCCTGAAAGTGGAGATACATATGAATTAAAAAATAATCAGGTTCAAAAATTAGTGAAATGATTGTAACTACAGATAAAGTTAAGTTTGCAGTAGTCGGTGCCGGTCATATTGGTAAAAGACATGCTGAAATGATTTCTAGAGATCCAGAAGGGGAGCTAGTAGCAATGGTAGATGTACGTGGAAAAGAAGCGTGCGAATTTGATAAAGACGTACCTTTTTTCAACTCAATCGAAGATTTATTAGCTTCGAATTTAGAATTTGATGTTGTTAATGTATGTACTCCAAATGGACTACATGCAGAACAATCAATTAAAGCTTTAGAGGCTCGTAAACATGTAGTGTGTGAAAAGCCAATGGGTTTATCTAAAGAGGAGTGTGAAAAAGTGATTTTTAAATCATTGCAAATGTCAAGAAGTGTATTCTGTGTAATGCAAAACAGATACTCTCCACCTTCAGAATGGATTAAAAAAGTAGTTGAAGAGAAAATCTTAGGTGATATCTACATGGTACAGCTAAACTGCTACTGGAACAGAGACTCTAGATATTATAAAAAAGGAGGTTGGAAAGGTACACAAGATCTTGATGGTGGAACTTTATTTACCCAATTTTCACATTTTATTGATATCATGTATTGGTTATTTGGTGATATAGATAACATTCAAGGAAATTTTGCGGATTTTTCTCATCAAGATTCGACAGATTTTGAAGATTCTGGTATTGTTTCTTTCGATTTTCTAAACGGAGGTAAAGGATGTATAAATTATTCTACAGCTGTGGTGGATAAAAACCTAGAAAGTTCTATGACAATCATAGGAAGCAAGGGTAGTGTAAAAATTGGAGGGCAATATATGAATGAAGTTGAGGTATGTAATATCCCAGGGTATGAAATGCCAACTTTAGCAGAATCAAGTCCTGCAAATGATTATGGACCTTATAAAGGTTCTGCAGCGAATCACCACTTCTTAATTGGAAACGTAATTGATACACTAAAAGGAAGAACTTCAATGACAACAAATGCTCTTGAAGGATTAAAAGTTGTTGAAATAATCGAACGTATTTATAAAGTAAGAAATGAACAACTCAATTTACCAAAAGCTAATTAGTAAGGAAACGAAATTAGCTGTAATTGGTCTTGGATATGTTGGATTACCAATTGCTTTAGAATTTGCAAAGAAAATTAAAGTCGTTGGTTTTGATATTAATCAACAACGTGTTGATTTAATGAGAAACAAAATAGATCCAAGTAAAGAACTTGAAAGTTCAGCATTTGATGGTTGTGATATTCATTTTACTGCCGATCTTGAAGATTTAAAGGATGTTACTTTTTTTATTGTAGCTGTACCTACTCCAATTGATTCTGCAAATGTTCCAGATTTAAAACCACTTTTAGGTGCTTCAACAACTGTTGGAAAAGTTTTAAAAAAGGGAGATTATGTTGTTTTTGAATCAACAGTGTATCCTGGATGTACTGAAGAAGATTGTGTACCAGTTCTAGA
>JBILUY010000054.1:0-13650 GCA_044370735.1 Crocinitomicaceae bacterium
ATACTAACAAAGAAACGTGTTCTGTTGCTATCATCTCTATCAAAGCGCTCTCTTCTTTCTCCTCTGTCTCTATCGCCTCTATCACTTCTTTCACCACGATCTCTACGATCTCTTGATTCAGAAACATTTAAATCTTGCGCTTTACTGTAGTATTCAACAAAACGATTGAATTCAACAGAAATAAACTTTTTGATCACCTCTTCTTTAGAAAGATGTTCAAAATCGCTCATAATCTTTGGCAAGAACTCTTCAATATCTTTTTCTTTAACTTCAGTATCTTTTACTTTGTTAATCAAACTAGCTAACTGAATTCCACAAATTTCGTTTGCACTTGGAACAACTCCTAATGTGAAATTTGTACGCATTTGACGCTCAATTGCTTTGATTTTATAGTGCTCCTTTAGATTAATCAACA
Source organism: Crocinitomicaceae bacterium (assembly GCA_044370735.1). Lineage (GTDB taxonomy): Bacteria > Bacteroidota > Bacteroidia > Flavobacteriales_D > Crocinitomicaceae > CANHVK01. The sequence goes on from JBILUY010000054.1 coordinate 416, forward strand.
CTAAAGACTCCCCTTTTTTACCAGCACGTGCAGTTCTACCACTTCTATGTGTGTAATTTTCGATATCGTCAGGTAACTGATAATTAATTACGTGTGTAATGTTATCAACATCAATTCCACGAGCAGCAACGTCAGTAGCAACTAATAATTGTACTGTACGCTCTCTAAAACGTTTCATTACATTATCACGTTGTGCTTGAGAAAGATCACCGTGCAATGGCTCTGCATTATATCCGTCTTTACTTAAATTTTCTGCTACATGTTGTGTTTCATGTCTTGTACGACAGAAAACCAATCCAAAAATATCTGGATTAACATCAATTAAACGTTTCAAAGCAGCATATCTATCTTTCTCACGAACCGTGTAATAAATGTGCTCAATGTTTACGTTCCCTTGATTTTTGTGTCCAATAGAAACTTCTAATGGATTCATCATATAATTTTTTGCAATGTCAGCCACTTCTTTAGGCATTGTTGCAGAGAATAACCATACGTTTTTTTCGTCAGGAGTTTGATCTAGAATAGAATCAATATCCTCTTTGAATCCCATGTTTAACATTTCATCTGCTTCATCAAGCACAACAAAACGAACATCTTGAAGTTTTACAGCGCGTCTTTGAATTAAGTCAACCAAACGTCCTGGAGTTGCCACAATGATTGTCGCACCTTGTTTGATTTGTGTAATTTGACGACGAATGTCAGTACCACCATAAACTGCAACTACAGCAGTTTTACGATCGTATTTCGCATAATTTTCTAGATCTTTTGAAATTTGAAGACACAATTCTCTTGTTGGACAAATTACCAACCCTTGTGTTAAATCGTACTGATCTTGAATGTTACTTACTAATGGCAAGCCGAATGCTGCCGTTTTTCCCGTTCCTGTTTGAGCTAAACCAACTAAGTCACTATCACTTTTCAATAAGTGTGGAATTGCTGACTGTTGGATAGGTGTTGGTGCTTCGAACCCCAAATCGTTTATCGACTGAAGCACCTCTTCCCTAAGCCCTAGTTCGCTAAAGGTCATAAATTATAATTAAAATTAAAGTACAAAGATAGTGCGAAATAAGGAGATTTCTACAAATACTTTTAGGCTACCCTAATTTATTTTGATAATTTAACCTATTCGTAATGATTTTAAAACATCAGAAGCGACTTGGATTTGGTCAAATGAAATATCTAAATGTGTTACAAATCGTATTGCAGTCGGACCAAATGGATTACATAAAATTTGTTTTTCCTTCAATAATTGAATGATATTGTTTTGATTAGAAGGATTTGAAAGCTCAACAATAACAATATTTGTTTGAATGGGATAAATTGTTTTCACCCATGAAAGTCCTTTTAAAGACTCACCAAGTAAATAAGCCTTTTCATGATCTTCCTGTAATCTTGAAATATTGTTTTTCAACGCATACAAACCAGCTGCAGCTATATATCCTGCTTGACGCATACCACCACCCATCGATTTACGAATTCGTCTTGCTTTTTTAATATGTTCTTTTGAACCAATTAACAAAGATCCTATTGGTGCACCCAACCCTTTTGAAAGACAAAGCGAAATCGTGTCAAAATGAGATGCATACTCTTTTGGATCAATTCCATTTATCGCAAGTGCATTCATCATTCTGGCACCATCCAAATGTAAAGGCAAATTCATTGATTTACAAAAAGTAGAGATTTCAATTATATCTTTAAAATCATATACTGCACCTCCCCCTTTATTAGCTGTATCTTCCAAACTGACTAATTGAGTTAATGGTAAATGAATGTCATCTGGATTGACTGCCATTTTCACCTGCTCAACTTTTAAACGTCCATAATTTCCTTCGATTAATTTTACAGAAGCACCCGAATTTTTAGCTATCCCCCCTCCTTCGTATCTATAAATATGACTATCTGAATGACAAATCACTTCGCCACCTGGAGATAAATGCAATTGTAAACCTATTTGATTCGATTGAGTTCCCGAAACACAAAACAAAGCAGCCTCTTTTCCAAAATACTCGCTTGCAAATTGTTCCAACGCATTTACGGTTAGATCTTCTCCATATACATCATCACCAACTTCCGCTTGAAACATAAAATCAAGCATCTCTTTTGTAGGTTTTGTTACCGTATCACTTCTAAAATCAATCAAATTCATAGTCAAACAAGTTTGTGTCAAAAATAATCCATTTAATAAACTCGCCAAAACAAAAGTTTTCAAACAAAATTCACAAGAAAAAAGTAGATAGAAAGTTTAATACTTATATTTGTGAAGCAAAAAATAGATTAACAATTTAACATTCTTAATATGGCTACTATCGCTGCAAATAACCCAGCATTAACATCATGGGTAAATGTACCACAAGGTTCTGATTTTCCTATTCAAAACTTACCTTTCGGTGTTTTCAAAACATCTTCATTATCGACAAGAGTTGGGGTAAGAATTGGTGACCATGTGTTAGATTTGAAAACATTACACGTACTAGGTTATTTAGACAATCTTGCTTTTTCTTTAGAAGATTTTGATACCGATTGTTTAAATCATTTAATGGGTAAAGGAAAATTAGCAACAAGAGAATTAAGAAATCGTATTTCTACCCTTTTAGATGCTAACAATCAAGAATTACAACAAAATAAACATCACGCTGAACAAGTTTTAATTCCAAACAAAAGTGTGATCATGCAAATGCCTGTAAAAATTGGTGACTATACAGATTTTTATTCAAGCCGTGAACATGCTACGAATGTAGGAACTATGTTTAGAGACCCTAACAATGCATTATTGCCAAACTGGTTATGGATTCCTGTAGGATACCACGGAAGAGCTAGTTCAGTAATTTTATCAGGTGTAGATATCCACAGACCGAAAGGACAAATTAAACCAGACCCAAACCAAGATCCTATCTATGCTCCATGTAGAAATTTAGATTTTGAATTAGAAACAGCTTTCATCACTTATGAAGGAAAACCATTAGGTGATTCTATTACACCAGATGAAGCAGAAGACTTTATTTTTGGAATGGTATTGTTTAATGACTGGTCTGCACGTGATATTCAAACATGGGAATATGTTCCACTAGGACCTTTCTTAGCTAAAAATTTCGCTTCAAGTATTTCTGCATGGGTAGTTACAATGGACGCTTTACAACCTTATAAAGTTGCAGGACCAACTCAAGAACCTCACGTACTTTCATACTTAGAATTTACAGGAGATAAAAGCTATGACATCAATTTAGAAGTATTAATTCAACCTGAAAACGGAACAGAAAATCTAATTTGTGAGTCAAACTTAAAATATATGTACTGGAACATGGCACAACAATTAGCACACCATACAGTAAATGGTTGTAATGTTCGTTGTGGTGATTTAATGGGATCTGGAACTATCTCTGGACCTACACCAAATTCTTACGGTTCGATGTTAGAATTAGCTTGGAAAGGAACAAAACCATTACAAATGAATGACGGAACAGAACGTAAATTCATTTTAGATCATGATACTGTTATCATGAGAGGATATTGTGAAAAAGACGGTGTTCGTATCGGATTTGGCGAAGTAAAAGCAAAAGTTTTACCAGCTAAATAATTTAAAATACTATTTTTGAAATGTCCTTTCTTCGGGGAGGACATTTTTATTTATATCAATCTCAAAAATAATTGCTATCTTTTATAGCTATTAAAATTATAAAAAACTAAAAACTATGTCAAACGTACCGGAAGGAATTGATTTAGAAAAAGAAAGAAAAGAAATATTAAACGCATTCAAAGCGTTACTTAAAAATGCTAAAAACTTATCAAAAGACGACCAAAAAATGGTTCGTAAAGCTTTTGATGTTGCAGTTGAAGCACATAAAGACATGCGTCGTAAATCAGGTGAACCTTATATTTATCACCCGATTGCAGTAGCACGAATCGTGTCTGAAGAAATGGGGTTAGGTGCGACAAGTATTACCTGTGCATTGTTACATGATACAGTTGAAGATACCTATATCACCCTTGAAGATATTGAAGAATTGTTTGGAGATAAATGTCGAAGAATTATTGATGGATTAACTAAAATCCCTGAAATTTTTGACGAAAACTCTTCGATTCAAGCGGAAAACTTCCGTAAGATGATATTAACTATTTCGGATGATATCCGTGTAGTTTTGATCAAATTAGCTGACCGATTACATAATATGCGTACGCTTGGAAGTATGCGTGCTGACAAACGTTTAAAAATTGCATCTGAAACGAAATTTTTATATGCACCATTAGCACATAGATTAGGATTACATTCAATAAAAGGTGAATTAGAGGATTTAGGATTTTTACATTCTGATCCTGAGAATTACCATATGATTGAAAGCAAATTGAAATCTACAAAAGAATCGAGAAATCGATTTATCAAATCGTTTGTAGAACCAATTAAAGAAGCTTTAAATCACGAAGGATATGTATTTGAGGTAAAAGCTCGAACAAAATCTATTTCTTCTATCTGGAGAAAAATGCAAACAAAAAGTATTCCTTTCGAAGAGGTGTATGATTTATTTGCTATTCGCGTTATTGTTGATACTCCGGTAGAATTAGAAAAACCAGATTGTTGGAGAATATATAGTATAGTAACAGATTTCTACCAACCAAGCCCTGAACGTTTAAGAGACTGGATTTCTACACCTAGAGCCAATGGATATGAGTCATTACATACTACTGTGATGTCAAACCAAGGAAAATGGGTAGAAGTTCAAATCCGTTCTAAACGAATGGATGAAATTGCTGAAAAAGGATTAGCTGCACATTATAAATACAAAGAAAATTCAGGAGAATCAGAAGTTTCTAAATTCGATCGATGGATAGCTGAAATCCGTGATTTAATGGAGAACCATAACTTAACTGCTATGGACTTTGTGAACGAATTCAAAATGAATTTATTCACTGATGAAATTTATGTATTTACACCGAAAGGTCAGTTACGTGTTCTTCCTGTTGGAGCAACAATTTTGGATTTTGCATATGATATTCATACAGGCATTGGTAACAAATGTATCGGTGCAAAAGTAAATACCCAATTAGTTCCATTAAGTTATGAATTACATAACGGTGATCAGGTTGAAATAATCACTTCTGAAAAACAAAAACCAACTGAAGAATGGTTGGGGTATGTATCTTCAGCAAGAGCAAAACAAAAAATTCGTGGTGCTTTAAACGAACAGAAAAAAGCCATTGCTCAAGATGGTAAAGAAATACTAGAAAGAAAATTAAAACAGTTTAACTTAAATAATTCAAAAGAAAACATTCATATTATTGAACGTTATTTTGGAGCTAATACGTTGACTGACTTATATATTCGCATTGCTAAAGCAAAAATAGACTTAAACAAACTTCGTGAATTAGATGATCAAGATGGTGTTTTAGTTGTAGATAAAAAATTACTTGCTAGCAAAACAGCTGACAAACGTATTGAGGGACATGACTACCTCAAACGCACAATTGAATTTGACGAACAATATAAAGACCACGTTTACAAATTAGCAAAATGTTGTAATCCTATTCCAGGAGATCCAATTTTTGGTTATTTAGCAAACAACAACGAAATTAAAGTTCACCGTAACAACTGTCCAAATGCTGAACATATGAATTCCAAAATGGCGTTCAGATGTGTGAAAGCTACATGGACAAATACGGATTTAGTTGAACACTTAGCTTCACTTCGATTATTAGGAATCGATGGAGTTGGTATTGTTAATAGAATTACAGAAATCATTTCGAAGCAATTAAATGTAGATATGAAATCCATTTCTTTTGAAGCAAATGATGGAATTTTCGAAGGATTGATCAAAGTAATGGTTTACGATACAGAACATTTAGATGCACTGACAAGACAATTCGAACAAATCGATGGAGTTGAGCGCATTGAACGTTGGGATTTCGAGGACAGTGAGGTAATTCACGCGAAAGATTAACTACTTTTCAACAGGTGTTGAAAAAGAAATGTTTTCAGAAAAAAGTGAGGACTAAAAAAAATATTATTTTTGCCTTTTAAGAATAAGATGCTACAAGAAGAGTTACAAGAAACTGTAAAAAACATATTTTCAGCTTATTTGGAACAGCACAGTCACCGTAAAACGCCTGAGCGTTTTGCTATACTTGCTGAAATCTATGCATATCCTGGACATTTTGATATTGAATCTTTATATAATAAGATGAAAAATCAAAATTACCGTGTATCTAGGGCAACATTATACAATACAATAGAGTTATTATTAGCTTGTAATTTAGTTCGCAAACACCAATTTGGTAAAAATATCGCACAATTTGAAAAATCACATGGTTCAAAACAACATGACCATGTGATTTTAACTGATTCTGGAGAAGTGATTGAATTTTGTGACCCAAGAATTCAACATATCAAAGCAACAATAGAAGAAGTTTTTGGAGTTAATATTCACCACCACTCGTTGTATTTTTACGGTGAGAAGAAAAAACCTGTTAATTCTTAATTTGTATGAACTTACATTTTTCAGAAGTAGTTGTTGGACAAACAGTAACCTTTCAATTGGAAGGTAAAATTGTATCAGATTTAGATACAACAAGTCTTATAGAACAACTTCAACACAGAATTGACGGCAATGAAAACATTATCGTTTTCAACTTATCAAAATTAACTCATATCACAAGTACTGGGTTAAACTTTTTTGTTCGTGCTTTAACCAGAACAAGAAACAATGAAAAACAATTAATATTAAACAACTTACAACCAAGTGTTGCTAAATTGTTTCAAATATCAAAATTAAACGAAATATTCACGATTTCATCTGACATCGAAACAGGTGAAGCGCTAAACAGTAAATAGTATGAAGGTAGACGTATTATTAGGTCTTCAATGGGGAGATGAAGGTAAAGGAAAAATTGTTGATGTCCTTACTCCACAATACAATATCATTGCACGTTTTCAAGGTGGACCAAATGCAGGACACACGTTGGAATTCGAAGGTATCAAACACGTTCTTCATACCATTCCATCTGGAATATTTCATGGTGATGTAACCAATATCATCGGTAACGGAGTGGTAATTGATCCAGTTGTTTTTCAAAAAGAAATTGAAAAATTGGCTCCATTTAGTATGGATATCCGTAAAAACTTATTGATTTCTAAAAAAGCACATTTAATTTTGCCTACACACCGTTTATTAGATGCAGCGTCAGAAGCAGCTAAAGGATCTAATAAAATCGGTTCTACTTTGAAAGGAATTGGACCAACGTATATGGACAAAACAGGTAGAAATGGTTTACGTGTTGGTGATATATTCTCTCCTAAATTTCAAGAAAAATATAACCAATTAGTAGAAAAACACGAAGGAATTTTAAAACACCACGAAGGCTTTGAATACAATTTGGCTGAATTAGAACAACCTTTCTTCGAAGGCATTGAATTACTTCGTTCTTTTACATGCATTGATAGCGAACAATTTATCAATACAGCATTAAAAAATGGTGAGAAAATTTTAGCTGAAGGGGCTCAAGGTACGATGTTGGATATCGATTTTGGAACTTACCCATTCGTTACATCTTCTAATACGGTTACAGCTGGTACTTGTACTGGTTTAGGTGTAGCTCCGACCAAAATTGGATCTGTAATTGGTATCTTCAAAGCATATTGTACACGTGTTGGTAGTGGTCCTTTCCCTACTGAATTACATTGTGAAGAAGGTGAAAAAATCAGAAAAGAAGGAAATGAATTCGGTTCAACGACAGGAAGACCGAGAAGATGTGGATGGATTGATTTACCTGCATTAAAATATGCAATCATGATTAATGGTGTAACTGAATTAGCAATGATGAAAGCGGATGTTCTTGGAATTTTCGAAACAATCAAAGTGTGTACACATTATGAAATCAATGGTGAATTAGTTGATTACCTTCCATTCGATATCGATGGATTAGAAATAAAACCAATTTACACTGAATTAAAAGGATGGAATTGTGATTTAACTCAATTAGATCATATTGATAATGCTCCTCAAGCATTAAAAGATTACATCACTTATTTAGAAAAAGAATTGGAAGTTCCGATTACTACAGTATCTGTAGGACCAGACAGAAAACAAACACATTCAAACAGAAAATAATTGTTTTTAAAAAAACTACATATCATCTACACAGCGCTTTTATTGAGCGCTGTTTTTATATTTAGTAATCCAGTTCAATCTCAAGACTTAATGGAATTAAAGCCTGGCGCTGATAAATTAAGTTTTAATCGAACAACCGGAGAACATAAACTCGTTGGAAATATTCATATTTTATATCAACGAAATGAAATATATTGTGATTCAGCATCTTATTTTAAAGAAAATGATTTACTGAAACTTTATGGAAATGTTCATATTTCAAAAAGCGACACATTAAATCTTTATTGTGACTCTATGCATTATAATGGCTCAACGCAAATAGGGAAACTATGGGGGCATGTACGAGTAAGAGACCGTGAATTTAAAATTTCTACCGATACGCTTACTTTTGATTCTAAAAAAGATGTTGCTACCTACTTGAATGGAGGACGTATTGAAAACATTAAACGTAAAGAGGAAATTACAAGTTTAAGAGGATATTTTTATCCTAAATCAAAAAATATATCTTTAAGTAAAATCGTAGATTATTCCAGTCCAACAACAAAAATGCAAACCGATACCATTCGATTTCAATATGGAACAAAACGCATCTATTTTTACAGTCCTACAAATATTCAACAAACAAATAAAACCACCATTTATTGTGAACGAGGTTGGATGAATACAGAAACCGAAGAATGCTTTATCCATAAAAATGCTGTCATCACAAAACCTAAAAAAACATTGGCTGCAGATACCTTATATGCCTATGAACAAAAAGGATTATCCAGTGCTTATGGCCATATACGATATGAGGATTCAGACAAAGGTGTATCGTTTGAAGGAAACAAATTATATTATTCCAAAAAAGAAAAACGAAGTTATTTAACTAAAAACCCCTATATCAGTTACAAACTGAAAAAAGATACACTTTATGTAAAGGCTGACACCTTGTTTTTATTTCACGATACATTAGATGAGATCGATCACGTAAGAGGATATCATTCTGGAAAAATTTTCAGTGCAAATTTGCAAGGTGTTAGTGATAGTTTATATTACTCGAAAAAACAAAATTTACTTACTTTATATAAATCACCTTATTTATGGAATAAAAACGCCCAAATCAATGGTGAGGTGATCCATTTATTTATAAAAGATAGTTTATTGGACCACGCAGAAATTATGAATAAAGCGGTTACAGTCACAGAAGTGGATAGCGGAAAATACTACAATCAAATTGGAGGTAAAAATATGTATGCTTATTTTGACATCAATAATGATTTAAAGAAAATAGATGTTCAAGGAAATGCACAAACTATCTACTATCCTGAAGAAACTGCCAATAAAGATACACTTGTTGAAATTACGCGTAAAGGAATGGTACGCTTATATGCTAGCAGTATTAAAGTTTATTTAGATAGTGGAGAATTCAAAAAAGTAACATACGCTGATCAAGCAGATGGAATGATGTATCCAATGGAAAAAATCAATACAGAAGAACAATTTGTCGCAAATTACACTTGGAAACCACTTTTAAGACCGAAAAATAAAATTCATTTTTTTACTAACGAAAAGAACATAAAAGAAAAAAAGGAAGTTAAAAAACTTCCTGTTACAGCAAAAAAGAAAAAACGTTAATCAATATTTTGTTCGATATAATCAATCAAAGAATGAATTACTTTAATATGAATTTCTTGCGCTCTGTCAGCAAATTCTGAATGTGGAGCACGAATTTCCACATCACAAAAACGTTTCATTTTACCACCGTCTTTTCCAGTTAACCCAATTACCTTCATCCCTTTGTTTTTAGCCACATCAATTGCATTTAACACATTCAGTGAATTTCCTGAAGTTGATATCGCTAATAGAACATCTCCTTCATTTCCAAAAGCTTCTAAAAAACGAGAAAAGATAAATTCATATCCATAATCATTTGACACACAAGAAATATGACTCTGATCAGCAATTGCTAAAGCTGGAATTGCTTGTCTATTTCCTCGATAACGGCCAGTTAATTCTTCTGCAAAATGCATTGCATCACACATAGAACCACCATTACCGCAAGCATAGATTTTTTTACCATTTTTCAATGATTCCACTAAAATAATTCCCGCATTTTCAATTTTTTGAAAATTCTCTTCTGTTGAAAATTGAACTAAAATCTTACCCGCTTCGATAAAATGAGATGCAACGCCCATACTAATTTAAATTAACTGCTTTGAGAGATAAAGTTAAATATTTATAATCAAATAACCTGATTTTAGTGAAACTTGCTATCTTTGAAAGAAAGAATAAGTCTTTTGACGATTAATTTAAATTGTTTCGACACGTGAAAAAACAACTAAAATCCATTTTTATATTAACAATAGGTCTTTTCGTAGGATCAACAGCATTTTCACAAGAGGCTGATTGTTTAAAAAAGTTGGAACATTCTTTTGCAACAAGAGGAAGTTACACTGTTGAAGATGCTATACACAAAAATGTAATCGTAGTACAATTATCGCTAACAGGTAATTCTTGTTTTAATGGAAAAGCCCGCGTTGAAAACGGAACTCTTACTTCCATTTTTATTGAATTAGAAGATAGTACATTCACTCTTTTGGATAAAAAATTCACCAACGAACAAAAAACGGCACCCTTAATTCAGAACGGAATTTCTGAATTGATTATTACAGAAGATGGTGAAAAATATAAAATCGTATTTATCGAAAAATTAAAACCGAAAGCAAAAAGTTACAAGGAAGCGGTAATTCCTGAAGACCTTTAAATAATTATGAATTATGAATTATGAATTATGAATTATGAATGATGAATTATAACTTATAATTAATAACTCATAACTCATAATTAATAAATCCTCTTGGTGCTTTTGATTTGATTTCTACTACTTTTTTAGTGATAGGATGGACAAATTCAACACGATAAAAATGTAAACCTAATCGACCTATAGGATTTGTTTTTGCTCCATATTTTTTATCTCCAACAATAGGATGGCCAATTTCTTGTAATTGAACACGAATTTGATTTTTTACATTCGTACGTTGAGCAACTTCTAACATCGATGAATTTTTACGATTACCAACTGTTACATATTCTGTAATAGCTTCGTTTCCGTAAGTCTGGTTTTTAGAGGCGTGAACCTTCATTGCTTTACTCTCACGCAAGTAGGAAGTAATTTCTCCATCTTTTGGCTTCACAACACCTTCTACAATTGCTAAATACGAAGAATTTTTCATTGTTTCCCCCCAAGCGTTGACCATCAAAGTTTTTACATCCATTGATTTTGCAAAAATGACAATTCCAGATGTATCTCTATCTAAACGATTTACCAAATACAATAATTTCCCTGGATTTTTAGCCTTAAATTGGGCACTTACATAGGTAGAAAGTGTTTTTAATTTCTCTTTATCGGTTGCATTACATAACAATCCTTCCGGTTTTACCACAGCCATCAAATGATCATCTTCAAACAAAACATTTAAATGAAATGGTAATTTAACTTGCTTCTGTTCTTTTTTACCAACGATAACTGTATTTCCTGGTTTTAAAGCAAATGAAACGTGGGTTTGAAATTGATTATCTACTTGTACCAATTTGTTAGTCAACAATTGTTTGATGGAGGTTTTACTTTTTTCTTTAAAAGCTTGTTGTAAAAAATCAAATAAGGTACTCTCTTTGTTTACTTTAAAAGTGGATACTCGTTCTGAACCTGGTTTTCTTCCTGTTTTCATCTATCTTGAAAATACGTACGTTAATATATTTGCCCCCATTTGCAACGCTTGTACACGTTTATCATTTGGATCGTTATGAACTGCTTGATTCTCCCAACCGTCCCCTAAATCGGTTTCGTAGGTATACAAAAGTACCAATTTACCTTCAACAAAAATACCAAAGGCTTTGGGAGGTTTATTATCGTGTTCGTGAATTTTAGGTAAGTTATTAAAATCAAACTTTTGGTGAAAAATCGGATGATTAGCTGGGATTTCAACTAACTCATTATCTGGGAATAACTTTTTTATTTGTGGACGTATATAAGCATCCATCCCGTAATTATCGTCAATATGTAAAAAGCCACCTGCTAATAGATAGGTGCGTAAATTATCTAATTCTTGTGCTGAAAAAACAACATTTCCGTGTCCAGTCATATGAACAAATGGATATTGTAGAATATCCCGACTACCTGCTTCAACATAGGGGACATCAGGATTAATTTCAGTATTAAGATTTTTATTACAAAACTTGATTAAATTGGGTAAAGAGGAAGGATTAGCATAATAATCACCTCCTCCATTGTATTTTAATACCGCCAATTTAAATGAATTTTGACTGTATGATAATAAAGATGTAAGAAAACAAAATATTATGACTACGTACTTCATTCAAATTTAGTTTTTAATAAAGTTACGGCAAATAATCCAGCTGTTTCAGTTCGAAGTCTCGTTTTCCCTAAAGCAATCGGTAAATATCCAGATTTCAATGCTAAATCAACTTCATTGGGAGTAAAATCACCTTCGGGTCCAATTAAAATAGGAAATTGAGTGGGTGTTGAAATTTCAATAACAGTTTGTGCTAAAAATTCCTCACAATGAGCTATTCCTCCTTTGGGATATTTTTTAACAAAATCTTTAAACGATAGTAATTCTTCAATTTCGGGTAAATAAGTTCGGTGTGATTGTTTCATTGCTGAGATGGCAATTTTTTCCAATCGATCCGTTTTCATTTGTTTGCGTTCTCCCCTATCTGTTTGTATTAAAGACAATTTTGTCAAGCCTAATTCTACAGCCTTTTCCAAAAACCATTCAATACGATCTGCATTTTTTGTTGGAGCAATAGCTATATGAATTTCAAAGGATTGTGGTTCTTCTTTACTATAATTAATAATTACAACTTCACACTTTTTCGGATGATCTGAAATAATTTTCGCCTCGTAACTCCCTCCTTTTCCGTCTAACAATTCAACGAAATCTCCTATTGTTAAACGCATTACACGACACGCGTGCTTGGATTCTTCTTCACTTAAAAATAAGCATTTCGTTTCAGGAGTTAATGTTGGAATATAAAAAGCGTGCATAGACTAATGCATTAATTTGTATACCAATTCGGTCATTAATTCGGCATCTTCTGAATGCGAATCACCAATACCTTTCGATTTTAAATCGT
>JBILUY010000328.1:0-3813 GCA_044370735.1 Crocinitomicaceae bacterium
AGCTTTTAATTTTGGAATATTTCCAATCTCGAAATCATCTTCTTCCCAGCCGTCACTTTCCAATACTCTTATTATAACACCACCATTATTTTTTTTATATTGATATGGTGCAAATACTGGTAAAAATATATCAGCACTGTCATCTTCTATCCATCCATATTCTACCATCATATCTGCTACAATTTGAATAGCATTACAATAATCAAACCTTCTTTTACTATCCCGTATAAAGGTAAATTCCACCCTGTAGGGAGGAGTTTTACCTTTAAGCATAGTACGGAAGGTATTGGCTTGAGAAGCATACTCTTTAGCAGTATTTTTCTTATATGCCATTGTAGTCTTACTTCCAATTAAACATTTACCAGTCCACCTTTTACTATTTTTAGAACTTGCTACATTGCCACCAATATATATTTCTTTTGTCATAGTTAGTTTTAATAAAATAAGTCTGAAGCTTTCAGTTTCTCATATTCAGCCAACTTTTTTTCTTCTTTTTCAATAATTTTTTTAACCTTTTTGATTGAAGCTTTTAGTTTGTCATCAAATAGAAATGGTGGTCTATTTTCTTTCATAGTTAGGTTTTATTCTTCTATATTGATTTTATATTTAGCTCCAAACTTATTAGAATTTTCTTTTTCTCTTTCTACTACCTTTTCATCAACAAATTCTACATTTCCAAAATACTCTAACCTTGTTAATATTGAAATTAACTTTTTTGCATCTTCTTTTTCAATTAGTATATTTATATTGAGATATTTTTTCATAGTTGATTAGTTAGGTTTTATCTTATCTCCAATATACCACATTTATCAAGTTTTGTCAAACAAAAACAAAAACCTTGTATGCTATTTACGAGGAACCTACGGAGCCCCACATACAAGGAATTATATTGTCCAAGCTATCAGTACGACATTAGTCGTAGGAGTGTTTTGCTTTGCAAAGACGGTAGGAATTGAACCTACAACAACAGTTTTGGAGACCATCGTTATACCATTTAACTACGCCCTTTGAAAATTTCCCTCTATAAGTACATCGTATAGACAGCTAGTCTTGTCGAAGACCTATAGAGGGCGTTTTACGGGAGCGACCCAACCATACCCCTTACTGCAGGTGAAAGATATGGACATACTATATGTATACCAAACTAAAAAGCCCCTGTCAAGTGGAGCTTTTTAGCAATATGATTAGTATCGGATTGGTTTTAGCCTTTTTAAGGTACATTTTCTTTTAAGGCTATAACCAATATAATATATTTATTATAATCTGTCAAATTACTTCCAAATACCGCTAACCTTAATAGCTGGTGTTGCAGTTTTCCATACTCCCGCTACTTTGATGTAAACAGTAGCCTGTTTCCAAACACCCGCTATTTTAATCCAAGCTATCGTAGCAGTTGGTGTAGATATTGTTCCTATACTTGGTACTCTTATTCTTAATGGCATATATGTATTTTAATCTCCTATCAAAGGTGGGCGGTTGCAAAAGGGATGAGAGGCGACTAAGCTAGTTCGTAACCCCCATTTGTGGGCAAGATAGCCCTCAACCTGTTGCCGCACCCTGTCGTTGACAATAGAACTGAAAACAACTATTTCAGCGATATAACCGACCATTGGGTCTCGGTTATTTCCCGATGCACCTATTTGCAAAGCAAACGAAGCGTTTGACGCAGACGGAGCGAGTGTGGACGTATTTTGTTGAATTGCAGCCCCGTTGTTGACCCGAATAAACGACCTATTAGCAGCCGTCCCATTGTTGGGGTCGGCAACATGAGAAATGATGACGGGTGTATTGGCGGGATGTACGCCATCTGCCGTTAAATTAACTACGGCAGACTGACCTCCCACTCCTCGTGACACCAGCGCAAATGCCGTATTGTTTCTTGAGGAAGTAACCCTGTCTTCGTACGCAAGAGCATAACCAATATTCGCTGATGCCGCGCCATTTGTTCCGAGCAAAGCGTAAAACGTATTGGGGTCGCTGACATTTCCCGCTTTCCACACAGCAAAGACACTTGAGCCGTTTGTATTGTGCAGAAAGTTCCAAGTTGATACCGAAGCAGGAGATGTTAAGTATTGTGAACCATTAAACGATAATACAGACAACCCATTTAAACCATTACGCGTAAAGGTGGGTTGAGTTCCACCTGTTGCTTGACTAACATGTCTTCCATTGCCGCTTTTATCTCGCCATTCACTAATACCTGTTGCAACACTAATGGTTGATAGGTCGTTTGCGTCTAGCCACAAAGCGGGGCGTACCACACTTGGTGTCCACAACCTATTTTGCAAAATTGCTTCATCAACTATATTTATTCCTCTTGGCATAATTTTATGTTACATCTTCATTCCAAGGTCTGATATAAATTTCATTGCCACTAGCATTTAATGTAACTCCTGAATTATTTACAACACTAATACGCATTGAATATGGATAGAGACGAGCCATGTTTACCACCGCCACCTTTGCAGATGCTCCCGATGTCAACGGAATAACATACAGGTCCCCACCAATTCTATCTGCTGTATCTGTACCATCATTAAGCGTAACACGAACAGTAATTGAACCACCTGTAGATGGTGTAATTGAACCAAGTTTTACGGTTATAATCCCATACAAGTCTCGGTTGGTGCTATTATCATAAGTAACTACATTAGACTCACCTGCATTAGCTAAAGAGTTTAATGTAGTGCTTGCAAAGTTTGCTGACCTGGAAGAGGGCGTTGCCCATTTTGCTATTGCCATATATGTAAATTAGTTATTTGCCCATTGATTGATAAATGAAGCCACCACATAATCTATATCTGAATCAGTTGCAGTATCTGGGTTAGCTTGAATAGTAGAATTGCTACAAAGCCATCTATACTCTATATCTAAATCTGCTTCATAATTATCAATAATTTTATCTGCCCAAGCTTTTCGTTGTGTATGATTTTCTGTTGATTGACTTTCATTTGCCACAAGCCAAGCGGCTTTAATTCGAGCGGCTCTAAACTTTTGCCTAAGTTCAGGGTTTCCAATAATGAGTGAATCGATTTCTTTAAGGTTTGCCATATGAATAGTGTTATTATTATTATTAAACGTACTGTAAGTATATGTCTCCATCTACCCCGCCGGAGGGAGAGGCGGTACCAGAGGTTATTGTCTTTTGTTTTAAGTCTAGGGCTGTTTGTGTAGCTGTAGAGATAGGCTTATTGACATCGCTAGTGTTATCTACATTCCCAAGTCCAACCGCTGTTTTGTCTAAAGTTTGAAATGTTTTATCTCCTCTATAGTATTGTGCAGTTGTACCAGCTGTAATTGTATTTTCTTTTGCATTAAGTGCTGTTTGAGTAGCTGTAGATATAGGTTTATTAGCATCAGAAGTATTATCTACATTGTTTATAGCTAATTTTGTTTTTACATTAGCAGGAGTTATGTTTTCCCACCTAGTATTTGTAGCATTTCTAATAATAAAATCATCAGCTGTTTCACTTGTAATATTAACATCAGATAATTCATCAAATTCTTGATAATTTTGTATTCTAACATCAATTTCACCAGCCGAACCATTAGAAGTTCTTATTACAAATCCCAATAAAACCCCGTGATTAGGTGCTATAGGAGCTCCAACTCTATATCCTCCAGCTGTAGTTTCAGATAAATAAATAGCATCTCCATCAGCAAAGCTAGCAGTAGGCAAAGTAGATAAAGCTGTTAATCTACCATATTGCATAACAAAGCCATCATTGCTTCCAGTTATAGTTGTAGCTGCAATCCCAATAGTATAAGCAGAAGTAGCTTCAGCATTAGCTTGAGCTAATTCAACTGTAAGAT
>JBILUY010000266.1:0-3214 GCA_044370735.1 Crocinitomicaceae bacterium
GAATATTTACTCCAATGCAAAATTATCAAAGGTGTTGTTGTTTTACCAAGTAGACCAATAGGCGTCGAACGAGAAATTACTATACTTACTCAAGATGAAATTTCGCTGATTTATAATACAATAACAGATAAACTTGAAAGAGCATTTTTTTCAATCGCCTATGGCTGTGGATTAAGAAGAAGCGAGTTAACAAACCTGAATGTGTCAGATATTCTTTGGAAAAGTGGTGTTTTGATCGTTAGAAATGGAAAAAATGATAAACGAAGAGAAGTCCCTTTGAGTAAAAATGTACTCTATGACATTAAAAAGTATGTATTTGAAGATCGTGATAATTATGTAATTAATCAAGGAGTTACATCGGCATTTTTCGTCTCTAAATATGGTAAAAGAATGACAGGAGGATGTTTTTATGATAGACTGAAGAAAATTTTAAAGAGAACTAAAAATGAAGAATTACAATCCAAAAACATAACGCTCCATACGCTTAGACATAGCATTTCATCGCATTTAATTGATAATGGTGCAAATATCGAGTTTGTAAAGAATTTTTTAGGTCATGATGACATTGACACTTCTAATATTTACATACGACATCGAAAAATGAAAAATATCATTATTAGACAAATCAATTAATTTCATGCAAGATGAGTAAAAAATACATTTGTTTTGAGGAGTTTCTTTCTTGTAGATACTCACTAAACACAGCGAAAATATATTCTTTCTATATAAATAAATTGTTAGAAATGCACCCAAATGCATCGAAATTAGAGTTTTCTGAAATTTTAAATTATCTCTATAATTTAAAAAAGAAAAATTTCAAAAATACACCGATGATTTTAGGTTCTGTAAAATGCTTCTACACATATTTATTAGAAACAGGACAACGAGACAATCATCCATGCAGAATGCTAGTCACCAAAATAAAAAAGAGATCGATACAAATACAAGATTTATTTACACCTACAGAATTAGCACAAGTGTTTAAAAATGATCAACTTTGGAATCCTGTATTTCGAACTAGAAATAAGCTAATTTTGTCATTGTACATATTTCAAGCAGCACTAAGTAGCGAGTTAGTTACACTTAAAATTGATGATATCGATTTACATGCAAGAACGATCAAATTAAAAGGAAGTAAAGTTGTTAGTAAACGAACATTAAAACTTAACACAACTCAATTAAAACTTATTCATGAATATTTAATGGAAGTTCGCCCGCATTTCGATAAATTTAAATCGAAAGAATTGTTTCTAACAGTAAAAGGAACATTATTCACACAAGATGGGTTATCAGAAATTATAGAATGTTTTAAATCATTTTTTCCGGATAGAAAATTTTCAGCAACAACTATAAGACAAAGTGTTATATCAAATTTGTTAAACACACAAAACTTGAACATCGAAGATGTTCAGCTTTTTGCTGGACATAAATGGCCAAGTGCAACAGAAAAATACAAACGATTAAACATTCAAGACCAACAAATTAAAATTAATAAATGGCATCCATTAGAGCAGATGGGGAAGTGAAAAAACGCTCTTAACGAAAAACCGCCCAGGTTAAAAACGAGGGTGGTTGGGATTTACAAATTTAAAGTCATTTTATGTATAATTATATAAATTTATTCGTTAGTTATTTCTTTCAGTTTTTGTTCTGTTACTATATACTCTTTAGAATACTCTTTATTCCAATTATATACCGAATTAATAAAACAGATTTTAAGGTAAGTATAATTAAGGTTACGAGTGTCATTTTTAACTGCATATGCCAACTGATTGATGAATTTATCAAATTGTTTTATATCAGAGTTAAAGAATGTATCATCCTTCAAAATTAATACTAAAAAATGGTATGGGTCAGTAGGTAAATCTCCTCCTTCTTGCCAATAATCAATGAATGAAGTGTCATTTGAAACCATTTGTATAGTATTGTCTGATAAGATTTCTTTAACTGAAAGATGTTTTCCTTTTGATATGTAACTACCTCCATTTTGATATTCAGCCCATTCACCGCATGGAACACCTTCGCAAAAAGTTTCAATATAATATGACGAGTTGCCAGCTACTTTTAGGGTACCTGTAAATAAAGTATTATCTTTTTTTAAATAAACAAATCGATTTACATAAATTTCATTGAGGTTATAATTTTTATCCTTTATAAAATATCCTATTATTGCGATAAATAAAGATATACTTATTATTTTCATATTTAGTTTTATTTTCATTTTATACAATAAAAACCAAACATTACAAAAAATTGATCTCTTCTTGGGTCACCATTTCCTGAATGTATAATTTGGTCTAAGTCTGCGGAATAGGTTAAAATTCCAATATTATATCCAAATGCTCTTCCCCAAGCTCCATAAGCTGCATTTCCGTAATCATCGTACGACATAAGTCTACCTCGGTAAAATGAATATTGACCAATACTTATTGCTGAATAGGTTGGGATTTCATCCAAATTGTTTCTTGATCTACTTTTTAAGTCAAACGGTCTGTCCGGACCAACTAATCGAACAAAGTCAGTTTTCTTGGATAATAGAGCGTTAACTGATAATTCAGGGTTGAAAAACGAATATTTTGCCATTTTTTCTTCATACTTATCCCAGACTTTCCCTTTTCTATTAAAATATGGTTTCCATTTGTCTACTAAATTATCAAATTCTGTTGTCATATTTATTAAATCTTCTTCATAAACTTGTGCACCATATGTCCAACCCTTACCTGCAAGAGGATGGTTTTTTCTAAGGTTATCTTTACCAACAGAGTATTTTTGTTTTTCACCAATAGAATAAGTTAATTTTTTAGCAGTTTTCCAAGGATTTTCTTTATCATAATTTTTAGCAGTAGGATCAACAGTCCAAATTGCAGTTTTATCATCTTCAGGTGTTATACCTTTAGAGATAAATGCTCCGGTATTAGAATTATAAAGAGATGAATCAGCCCCACTTGGGTCAATAAACCAAACTGGATTATTTGCGAAAGATGCATACGAGGATTCAAATTCTTTCACTACCGGATCTTGATTCCATCTTCTTCCTAAACGTGAATCATATTGCCAAAACATTGCGGTATAACTATTCCCAACTCCTTGAATTTCATCATCTTTCAACATTCCGTTATAGGCGAAAAACGCTTGAAATTCAGGGGTTAATGTATTGGTATTTAGATTTTTATTCAAAAAAAATGATGGGTTTATGATAGTAAATTTAGTGAAA
>JBILUY010000349.1:0-3789 GCA_044370735.1 Crocinitomicaceae bacterium
TAACCCTGAATTTCGTGGTTACCTTTCCGAAAAGCTTGGTGCTGATAGCTACAATAGCATTATGTCAAAGCTGGGGGACAAAAAGCAGCTGGCCTATACGCTTGGTAATATCCTTGCAAATCCATTGCAAGGTGCAGGCAAAGCACAGATCACAGGACAAGAATACGACCTAGCCCAATTTGCTATTGACGTTCTTGCTGGTGGCCCGTTGGGTCTAAAGCTCTACCGCGCTCGTCGTGGTAAGGGTAATGAGCCGCTGACCATTGACGATTACGTCGCAGCTGCTGATGCCCAGCACTATGCCGAAGAGTATGAGAATGCTAAGGCAAAAGCTGAGAGTGTCAAGCAGGAGCCCAAAGAAGGGGTTAAGTTTTCCAATGATCCCGAAGCAGCCAAAGCCCAGGAACAAGTCGAGAAAGAAGATGCCCCCTACGAACCAACAGACCGTAGCGATGAAAGTGTTGAAGCCGAGCTATTGGAAGCTGTCAAAGAGTTCAGCCCAAAGCAGCAAGAAAGACCAACGCCACCGGACGATGCCATAACAGGGCCACAGATAGAAGAAACGACATTCTCTCAGCGTCGTTCCAGCATTGAGGACTTTGACAGCAAACTGAGTGACACTCAGCAATGGATACTCAATCTTATTGAGCCGACAATCAAAGATGCTCCGGTGCAGTACAGTGATAACCCCACGGACTTTGCTGTTGACACAAAAAAGACTAACATTAACCGTAAGTTAAAAGGTACGGAGCAGGAGATCAACGCCCTTATCCACGAGGGTACGCACCAGTGGTCATACGACAAGATCGAGAACGACCCTGAGCTGCAAAAAGAACTCAATGGTTTACGTGAACAAGTCATGCAAAGCTTGTTCTTCCAAAAATGGGCTGAGAAAAACCCCAAAGAAGCAGCGTACATGCTGGACAATCCTCACGAGTTCTTTGTAGGATTTGTCGATAATCAGCATGGTCTTGCAAATGCTATTGAAGCTAGTGGTAAGGGTATAGCTGGCAAGCTGAAAAACATTGCTGCCAAGATGCTGAACAACGAAGGCATCAGTGCCGATGCTGCTTTGGCTAAGTTCCGTGAGATCGCCACAAAGGTTGCTGAGAATCCAGCAGTACAACCTGCACCGTCCAGTGTCGCCCCAACGGGTGATGCTATTACCGTAGACTGGCTTGCTAATGAGATTGCTAATGGACGCATGTCTGACCCTGCGGTCTATACGCCTGAAGTGCAGCAATACCACATTAACAATGCCAACGAAGTTGAACAACGTCTGCAAGAGATCTATGCGTCACAGCAGGAGCAAGTATCCGAACTGGATAAAGCTGCACCTGCCAATAGTGAAGCAGCGCAGATGTCAATGTTTGACGATGCCATAGCCGATACACTAAAGGGACGACGGCTACAACTGTTTCAGAATTATGCTGACCTTATCCAGCTACGCAAGAGTAGGGATGAGAACGAACGTGTTGGCCTTGTCAAGACTGGTGTCAAGATCATTGATGAGCTCAACCGCCTTGGCATCCGTGATGAGATTGGTGTTGAGTACATTAATGCTCGTCTAACGGAAGAAAATCCCGATTGGGCTGATCTATCACCGATTGATCGTGCCACACAGATCTATGACGCTGTACGGCGCATAGGCAGTGAGCCGACGATCGTTGATGAATTGCGTCTCAAAAGTGACAATGTTGCAGATGTCAAAGACCTTGCTTCGTTTGAGTGGATGGCATCGCCAACGCTGGACAAGCGAACACTTGCCAAGCTTCTGGGTGAGAACCGTGTAAGTGATCTCGAGAAAACACTCGATCGCCACCTTAATACCCCAAGTGTACTAATCCCTGACTTTGTGTCCAAGGTTGTCGAGGCATCTCGTGAACTGGGCGCTACCGACGATCAGCTGCAAACCGCAGAGATCAAGGCACGTCAGTTTGTGCTGGACTATATTTCCTCACACCACAATATTGAACCTGTGGTTCCTCTTGGTGTAGCCCAAGATGTCAGTCGCAACAACTACCTTGCAAATCTGAGTGCTGCCAAAAGAGATCCAAGCAGCGATGAGATGTTGCAACGTGCTGTGCAGCGCCCTACGGCTATGCGTCGTCGTCTGACAAATCTCCGCAATGAGATGCTTACGCCAACAGGCAATATTAACGATCGCTATGCACACTTGACCAATGAGCATGAGCGTGTTGTAAACATCTTTGCCAATGCACAGCTTGGGTTAGTGACCAATTCTAAGCTTCTGCAAGAAAGTGGTCTTTTTAAAAATGCCAGTGATGTAGCCAAGCAGCTGGTAAAAACAGGGTTTTTCTTCGTTCCAAAGGGAATGAAGGGCAATATGTTCTTGGATGTCCAAGAGCTTGTCAAGGGTGTACGCTTTGCGGCAAACCCACAAGCACAGATTGCCGAGGCTCGTCGTGTAACAAAGCACATTGACGAGATGAACCTTACCCATGCTTTGACAAGTGAACGCATTTGGGGTATTGGCAACAATCAGGACATCTTGCCAGCACTAGCCACGTTTGATATGTGGAAGCTTGCAGAGATGGCACGAGAGAACCGTAGCCTTGGCCCCAATGATGGCATACAACTACTGCTTAACGAGCGTACACTATCAAACAAGGCATTGCTCGATGAAGCTCGCAGCAAGAAGCCGGAGCTTGTGCAGATCGCCAATGAGGTTCTAGCACGTATGGCAAAGGTGTATGAACCTAATGCCGATGGTGTACGAGCAGAAATCTTCCACCAAGTGCCGGACGAAAAAGTCCTCGAGGCCATGGCGGAATCTATCAATGAGTATACGCATAAGATCTTTGACCATGGCAACGTGAACACGTTTGTCAAGGATCCAAAGACAGGCAAGTACATGAAGAACCAAGCTAAGTACATGGGCGTACAGACTGGGTTCTCCTACAAGAAGCTTCGTGATGCAGAGGTGGCGCAAGCTATTGTCATGGCTCATGATCCTACGCATAAACCGTTGGACTTCCGTGGCCTTGATGATACGCAGAAGAAGGAAGCAAAAGATTACTGGCGTCGTATGGGATTGCAGTTTGATGCCAACGATGCACCGCAGGTTAAGCAGTTCGTGATGAGTGATGCTTGGGCTGAAGCCAACCCTGGGATATGGGCTGAATTTAGCCGTCAAGATGTAACGGGTAAGCTTATTCCACCATCAAAGTTTTATGATGGCGCAACATGGCTTATCAACCCTAACACCCATACAGTGCTGGCACAACTGAACAACTACGACCCTAACGAAATTGGTGCTATCAAGTATGGTTATGGCGGTGACTATATTTATAAGTCTGACATGGCGCAAAGGTATAGCACTGGCAATGAGATGGTTGACGGTTGGCTTGAAGGACTGCGTCAGCAAGGTGTATCGAGCGTTGCCGTTAGCAGTGCATTTAAGAGCAAGGCTCGTCAGTTCAAGCGCACTAACGAAAGCCCAGAGTTTGCCAATGACATTGGCGTCAAGGTTGTCTATGATGACGACGGGACACTGTTGGGATATGAGCGTAACGGTGAGTACAAGCCAGCTAACGCTGAAGAACTACTGGCACGGTATAGTAAGGATGCATTGGCTCCTGAGCTGGTAAGGACATACGACCTGACTGGTGATAACGCCATGGGTCTGGTCAACGTAGCAAGGGTCAATACGGACTTTGCTAATGGTGTTAGTGTTGGCATTGATCTAACGCCATACACCGCACTACCCAACAGCCCTGAGTTGGCCGTCTTGGATCGTGCCAGCAAAACATTGCGCTACAATAAGAG
>JBILUY010000239.1:0-3783 GCA_044370735.1 Crocinitomicaceae bacterium
GTGATGTGAAAAGTAAAAGTTATTACGAACAAATGAAAGGGAGAGGTACGCGAACTTGTTCTTTGGATGAGTTGAAAGCCAAAGGAACTCCATCCGCCAAGTTTAGCAAAGATCATTTTGTAATCATTGATGCGATTGGTGTTGAACGTTCCCAGAAAACAGATAGTAGACCGTTAGAAAAAGCGCCAGGGGTTTCTTTGAAAGATGTGTTGCAAAGTGTTGCGATGGGTAACACATCGGAAGAAATGTTGACGACTTTAGCGAATCGTTTAATTCGATTAGAAAAACAACTTTCAACCAAAGAGAAACAAAAGTTAGAGGAATTAACTGGAGGGAAGACTATTTCTCAATTGGCAAAATCCTTGATAGAAGCTCATGATCCAGATAAAATAGAGCAAATTCAAACAGCAGTTCATGGACATTTTAGAGGTGAAGCACCTGTTGTAATTGAATCTGAAATTAGAAAGCAACACGAACAACTTATAGAACAGGCTGTTGCTGTTTTTCACAATCCTGATTTACGTGAATACATTGTGGATGTTCGCAAAAAGTATGATCAAATCATTGATGTATTGAATATCGATTCAATCAGTAAAATTGGTTGGGCTAAAGATAATTCTGCTTCCAATGAAGCAGTAGTATCAGAATTTAAAGCATGGATAGAAGAAAACAAAGATGAAATTACTGCGTTACAAATCTTTTATTCTCAAGAATATCGTAACAGAGCGTTGAGTTATACAATGATCAAAGAATTGTATGAACAATTAAAATTGACTAAACCAACTTTAGCTCCACTTGCAATTTGGAACGCCTATGAACAATTAGAAAAAGCAAACGGTTCTCCTAAAAATGAATTGACAGCTTTGGTTGCTTTGATACGTCGCGTTTTGGGTATAGATGAAACGTTGACTTCTTATGATAAAACAGTAGATAAAAATTTCCAAGATTGGGTTTTTAAAAAACAAGCGGGAACCTTGAAATTTACTGCTGAACAAATGGATTGGTTGCGTATGATTAAAGATTATATTGCAAACAGTTTTCATATTGATAAAGATGATTTTGAATATGATCCATTCAATAAAAATGGTGGTTTAGGAATGTATTACAAAATGTTTGGGGAGCAATACGAGGCTATTTTGGAAGAATTGAATACGGAATTGATTGCTTGATGAATTATTAGGGTTTTATCAAATAGAATTAAAAAAATATTAGAAGTTTACAATTTTAGCAAAGAAAATAATCAAATTTATATCTATAACAATCCGGAACTATCAATTAATAAAGTTAGTTTACACCGTCAAAGTTTTAGTAACGCTAAAAATGGAAATGAAACTGAAGTTGCTATAATTGAAATTACATTTCATTTTTTAGTTAATTCTTTTCTGCAACCTATTATTAAAACATATTCAGTTACAAGTGTTAAAGAATTAAATACTCAAAATTTTAATGATCTATTTGATGAGATAAAAAATATCGAATTAGAAAAGATAGTTTTTTCATTAAAGAAATGTGATTTAGAGACTTTTGATTTAGAGTTTTCTGTTCAATATGGTGGGGATTTGATTGAAATAAAGGATCCTATCAGTAATTTTTTAAATCATATAAAGAATAGACATAATACTAAAATTTTATTTTCTGCACCTTTTGGAACAGGAAAAACTACTTTTTTAGATCATTTTTTTAAAGGCGAAACAGATAAATATGAAGTTTTTAAAGTTTTTCCCGTAAATTATACAGTTGCTTCTAATGAAGATATTTTTAAATACATTAAAACGGATATTCTTTTTCAATTACTTGGAAAAGATGTAAAATTTGATGAAAATAAACAAACTATTCTACAATCCTTTCAAGAATATATTTATTTAAATCCAAAAAAAACTATTGTTTCATTTTTAAAAAATGTTTCTCATTTGAATTCAAATGTTGAAATATTAAGTAAATCAATAGATGCTTTAAATGATTTTATCAAACCAATAATAAAATATCACGAGGAACAAAATAAAGACGAACGTTCTATTGCTGAAAAATATGTAAAAGAAATCTATGAAAATGAAGGTTCGTTGTTTGAAGATAATTTTTACACACAACTAATTCGACAATTATTAGAACAATTAAAAACTAAAAATAAAGAAAATGTGCTTATCATTGAGGATTTAGATAGAATGGATCCAGAGCATATATTTAGAATTTTGAACGTGATTTCTGCTCATTATGATACATATCAATACAATGAAAATTCTGCTCATCACAATAAATTTGGTTTTGATAAAATAATTATCGTTTGTGACATAAATAACATTAAAAGTATTTTTCATCATAAATATGGGATAACTACAGATTTCAATGGGTATATGAATAAATATTTTAGTACTACGCCTTTTGAGTATGATAATCAAATGATGATTTATTCATCCATTGAAAAGTTATTTCCCATTGTGAATCATCATCAAATAAAAATGAATGACACCTCTTTTAAGATAATGTTACAATTATTAATTGGGGGCAATCAATTAACATTAAGAGAAATTTTGAAACTAATAAGGACTGATTTTAATACTTTTCAGTTAGATGAAAATGGTCGAAATTATAATTATTGTTGTGGTGTTTTTACAAAACCAATAGCTTTTTTCGTTGAAGGAATTGGGTTAAATAATTTAATTAATAAAGTAGAGTTACTTAAAGAACATAATTATCAATCGAATATAGATTTGAATAGACTTTCAAAATTATTAATTGCGACTTTAGGTAATGGCAGAAATGATTTGTTCTATTATGTAATAAGAGATACAGAGTTAACTGTAAAGACAGATACAGATTATAATAACTTTTTAATCGCAGAAATACTTGAAGTGTATATTATTAAGGATGGATTAAAAACAAAAATTGATAATGAATTCAGATTTTCTCAACTAGATTTTTATGATTTATTGATTGAAAATATTAAAAAATATAACATTGTAGAAAATAGCAGATGAAAAATTTACCAAAAGGGTGGGAATTCGTTAAGCTTGGGGATGTAATAAAAGTATCAAGTGGAAAAGGTCTTAAAGTTAATCAACTAAAAGAGGGAGAATTCCCTGTTTATGGAGGTAATGGAATAAATGGTTATTATCAAGACTATTTATTTGAAGATTCAAAATTAATAATTGGTAGGGTAGGAGCTAAATGCGGTGTGGTTCATATTACAAAACCTAAATCATGGGTTACTGACAATGCTTTAGTTGTTGAATCATTAATTGAAGCTTTTGATATTAAGTTTTTTAAACTCTTATTGGAAATTAAAAACTTGAATAAGTTGTCAGTTTCTACTGCTCAACCAGTGATTTCTGGTAGTAAAATTTATGATCTCCAAATTCCTCTCCCTCCCCTCGAAACCCAGCAACGCATTGTTTCCAAGATAGAAGAATTATTTAGCGAGTTGGAAAAGGGAGTAGAAGAATTAAAGAAATCTTTAGAGCAGTTGAAAGTCTACCGCCAAAGTGTTTTGAAATGGGCGTTTGAAGGTAGGTTTACAAATGAAAATGTGAAAGAGGGAGAATTGCCTGAGGGGTGGGAGTGGAAGAGTTTAAAAGAATTGACCACAATTTTGGGTGATGGTTTACATGGAACACCTAAATATGATGAAAATGGAGATTGTTTTTTTATTAATGGAAATAATTTAGTCAATGGTAGAATTGAAATAAAATCTAATACCAAGAAAATATCTTATGATGAATACTTAAAACATAAGAAACCATTAAATGATAAAACAGTTTTTGTTTCTATTAACGGAACTTTGGGTAA
>JBILUY010000056.1:0-13515 GCA_044370735.1 Crocinitomicaceae bacterium
TGAAACAATTGCCCGTTGTTATGAAAAAGCAAAAACAGATGGAAATGCCATTCCTGTTATGCCTATCAAGGAATCGTTACGTAAACTCAACGATGATACACTTTCAGTATCTGTTGAGCGCAGTGCTTATCGCTCGGTACAAACACCACAAGTTTTTGAACGTAGCATTTTAGTAAGCGCTTACCAACGACCTTTCCACGATGCTATCACAGATGATGCCTCACTTGTAGAAGAAAACGGTACACAAATTCATCTTGTAGAAGGAAACGAAGAAAATATAAAAATCACAACTCCTTTGGATTTAACATTTTGTGAATTAATTTTGAAGTCGTATGGAAAATAAAATTGAAAAACCGAAAAGACCTACGTGGTTTATGGTCTTGTTAGTATTAGGTTTAACCCCATTATTGTTATGGCCTTTTTTAATGTTAGGTTCGTTGTTTATGGGAGATAATCCTGCGAATGAACAAACAGCTAGAATTTTGTTTTACTTGTTGTTATCCCTTCCTGTGATTTTAGGAGTTAACTCATTCATCTCTTACCGAATGTTTTTCAAACGAAAAGCATTAGCAGTAACCATGTCGGCTATTCCATTTGCGTTGGCGATTTTGCTTATTGTGAAGATTTTTGTGAGGTAGAAAACTACTCACACTCTTCCTTTAATTCCAACATTTTTTTCCCGTCCATCGTTTGGAAGTCTTTGCATTTTTGCATTTGAATTTTTTTCAAACGTTTCATTTCGCTTAAGTCTTTTGCAGAAGCTTCACGGGTAAACATTTTAGCGGAAAAAATTTCTAATTGTTTTCCTGCCTCAAGGCAATCGCAAATTTTAGTGTTGTCAGAACACGATGCGGATAGAACTAAAATACTGATGGCGATAGTGAATATTTTCATAGGTCGTTATTTTGCTTTTGGGTTAAACTGAATGCGTTTTCGGGGTAAAGATAAAGAATTATACATAGTAGGAAAATGATTAAAATAAGGTTGCATTAAAAATTTGTTACTTGATTATTTAATGGATAACTATTTCTTAAACGAAATCCTTCCTATCTTTATTTTCTTTTGGTATAATTTTAACACCCAAACAATGAAATCGAAACTACCACATATCGGAACAACCATTTTTACGGTAATGTCGAAAATGGCCAATGAATATCAGGCAATCAACCTTTCGCAAGGATTTCCAAATTTCCCGGTAGATGAACGATTGATCTCGTTGTTAAAAGAAACGGCAGACGAAAACACACACCAATACGCACCTATGGCAGGTCATCCGTTATTAATGCAGGAAATAGCTGCGTTAACGCAAAAAAATTACGGAAGAACCATCCAACAAGACACTGAATTGTTGATTACTGCAGGGGCTACACAAGCGATTTTCACGGCCATTCAAGCATTGGTACACGCTGGAGACGAGGTAATTATATTAGACCCGGCTTACGATTGTTATGCACCGGCAGTGGATTTGTGTTGCGCTACACCTGTTCATATTTCGTTGGAAGCTGATTTTACCACCGATTGGAATAAAGTCGAAAATGCGTGTAACGAACGCACTCGTATGTTGATTGTTAATAATCCACATAATCCTTCGGGGAGAATTTACCAAGAGAAAGATTTACAAGCAATTGAACACATTTTAGCAAAATATCCTTCTTTGGTGTTGATTTCGGATGAAGTATATGAATACATTACATTCGAACAAAAACACATTTCTGCAAATACACGTAAAGCACTTGTTGACAGAACCATTATTACCTCTTCGTTTGGAAAAACGTTTCACATTACTGGATGGAAAATGGGTTACCTCATCGCACCTGAACATTTAATGGTGGAAATCAAAAAAGTGCATCAATATGTGGTGTTTTGCGTGAATAGTGTTGCACAAATAGCATTAGCGAAATATTTACGTGAAAAAGACGTAAACACTTTGGGAGCTTTTTACCAAGAGAAAAGAGATACGTTTCGAAATTTGATAAAATCCAGTCGTTTTGAATTATTGCCATCAGAAGGTTCTTATTTTCAGACGGTAAATTACAGTGCCATATCTACTGAAAATGACGTGCAATTTTGCGAGCGATTAATCAAAGAATACGGAGTTGCAGCCATTCCGCTTTCTGTATTTTATAAAGATAAAACAGACAACAACATCATTCGTTTTTGTTTTGCCAAAGACGACCAAACCCTAATACAAGCAGCTGAAAAACTATGCAAGATTTAAAAGTTACCATCGTACAAACAACCCAAGTGTGGGAAAACAAAGAAGCGAATTTCGCACACTTTGAACATTTATTGGCAAATGTAGGAGAAACAGATATCATCGTACTACCCGAAATGTTTCACACTGGATTTAGTATGAATGCGGAGGCTCTTGCAGAAGAAATGGAAAATTCGTTAGCGTTAAATTGGTTACAAAAAATGGCAGCAGAAAAAAACGCTGCGTTTTATACCTCTTTCATTGCAAAAGACCACGATTATTATTTCAATCGCGGGGTATTTGTAGAACCAAACGGAAGATATACACACTACGATAAACGTAAACTTTTTACCCTTGCAGGGGAAGAAAAAACATACAAATCAGGTCACGTGAAAACGCGTGTCATCTATAAAGATTGGCGCATTCAATTGCAAATTTGTTACGATTTACGTTTCCCAGAAATCAGTCGAAACGGTATGCGTGATTATCAATCAGCGAAATACGATGCGTTGATTTATGTTGCAAATTGGCCCGAAAGAAGAAACACTCACTGGAAAAGTTTGTTAACGGCACGAGCAATTGAAAATCAATGTTATGTAGTGGGTGTGAACCGTGTAGGCGAAGACGGAAAAGGGTTGGTTTACAGTGGAGATAGTGCTGTGATTAATGCTTATGGAGAAACAATTTCTACCGTACAAGCACACGAAGAACGCATTGAAACGATCGTATTAAGCGCTGAAAATCTGCAACAAACACGCACACAACTTGCTTTCTTAAAAGATATTTGATGGAATACCAACCTTTAGTATCTGTTATCATTCCTACGCACAACGCTGCTGCGACTTTACGTGCTGCGTTGGAAAGTGTTGTGAACCAAGCATACCCAAAGGTTGAATTGATTGTTGTTGATTATCAATCCACGGATGCTACCAAGGAAATCGTTGCTTCTTATCCTTCGGTTCGTTTTGTTTCTGAAACTGAAAAAGGGATTTACCAAGCAATGAATAGTGGAATTGCGCAAGCCAATGGAGAATGGATTTACTTTTTAGGCGCGGATGATTTTTTATATAACGAATTGGTTTTTAAAGAACTATTCGAACAAAAAATTCCTAAAAACTCAAACCTCATCTTGGGTAAAGTAGAAAACATAGGGATACAACATTCACTGGTTCCAACCATCTATGAGAATACACTTTCATCGGGCTTGTTTTGGAAAAATACCCTACATCACCAAGGGATTTTATATCATAAACGCATTTTTGACACTTACACTTTCAACACAAAGTACGAGATATTAGCAGATTACGAATTAAACTTACGCTTGTTTCTTGCCAATACAAAAGCGTATCATAGTCAACTATTTATAGCGAAATCGTTTGCAGGTGGCATTTCCAAGCAATTCACCCACGCGTTATACGACGAAGAACTCACATTCAAAAACGAACTCTTACCTTTTATTCCGAAGGTTCTAAACTGGTTTGTGATTAAGGGAAAGAGATGGTTGAAGGTTAAATAGTTTAAATATTATTCAATTGTTTTTGTATAGTTAATACCGAAACTTTAGAAACACCACTATTTTTAGCAACTGAATTCCACGAAGATAAGGATGCTTTTACTTCTTCAATGATTTTATTTGTGTTTTTTATATTAAAATAATCTGCAAGATTTAGCAAATGCTTAATAGTAGGGTTTTTTCCTTCTCCGTCATAAGTGGTACTATGAAATCCGTGTCCAGAATGAGAAAATGTTAAGTCATAAGCAGGTGCAAATTTCCATTGTCCCAATTCATCCATTATAAAGGAAAAGTTTTTACTGTGGTCATCTAAATTATGAGCCAATAAATTAAATGTTGCTAAACGAAAAACCTTTTCTAATGCTTGTATGTTTTTTTCAAGTTTGTAAGTTGCATCGAACAAATGTCCATAATCCATTGTGCTTATTCGAAAATTATCCCCTAGCATTCCTGCAGCAGTATGAATATGAAAACGAGAGGAATTTACTTTATCAAATCGTTTTGTACCAAAAAAAGCCTTTCCACTTTTACCATAAAAAAGTTTAGAAAGTTGCATTTCAATGCCTGCTTGGATGGCTAATTGATAATATGAAAATTCAATCTCAGCAATATCCGTCGGATCAAAAGATGAAGGAAATTTAATCAACCAATTTTCGTACCCTTCAGGAAGTTCTGTTTCTCCGTGAATTAAATGTTCCGTTTTAGGGTTATATCCCACCAAAATTTTTGGTCTTGCACCACCAGAAGAGCCTCCTAATTGATAGAGTTCTTCAAGCACATCTGTAAACGTACCTTCTAACACTTGGTTGACAGATTGATGAATATCGTCTAATTCGATAAAAGAATTCTCATTCGATTGAATGTCACTTACTGGCGTGTATGTTAATGCTCCCATGCCTGTTTTCCCAACATAAGACAGTCGATCTAACATAGAAATGGATGATAAATCTATCCCTTTGGAAGTCATTGCTCTGTCAAATAATAATCGACCCCATCCATCTGGAAGCGAATCATAAAACACACCAAAAAGTCCTTCAAATGGCTGTGGTTGTGCTTTGTAAATCTGATCGGATGCTTTTAGTTTAAAGGGTGAAATTTCTATTTTTTTATCTAAAAATTCTTCGTCAAACTTAAAAAATATCGATTTAGTATCTAAAGCCAACTCTCCAACTTCGATAATCGAATTTCCGAAATTCAATTCTACTTTTAGTCGTTGTATCATCTTCTTTTACTTTGAGAATAATTTACGTACTCGTTCCATTTGTTCATCGATGTAAAAAACGTTATCAAAATCTGCTAATCGGTCAAAAAAGTGAGCCAAACGTAATAGCGAATTCAACGAAATTTCACCTGTCTGTTCAAAACGTTTGATACTACCTAACGAAATTCCAGTTCTTGTTGCGAGTTCATTTTGGGTTAATTTGAACTGTTTACGCAATTTTTTGTGTTTTTGCGCAATGTCATTTAGCACATCATCTGGGTGTTTATCAACGGAAAATCTAGACATAAAAAAGACTAATATTTTATCTAAAATACAACTTTTATATTAAAAAGACTAATATTTTATCCAAAATAAATCTCTCTCAACACTTTTTCTTCATTCTCCCACGTGTAGTTTTGGCGAACACGTCGTTGGTTGTGTTGAATGCGTTGGTATAAATCGATATCGTTTAAGAGTTTTTCAATTTCACTGGCAATTGTTTCTGGTTGGTTATTCGAAATGATTACTCCAATTTCATCTTGCTCGATGATTTTTTTCACCTCTGGTGTACCCAAACTAATAAAAGGCAAGGAAGCGTGTATGTAGTCAAATACCTTATTGGGCAACGAATATTCAAAACTCTTACCCACGGGCGCCTCCAAAGCAATTCCAAGGTCGGCTTGATAGGTGAATTGCATCATCTTTTCATAGGGTAATTTCCCCGTGAAATGTACTTTGTGTTGTAAATTTAATTGATTGGTCAGTGATTTTAATTTTTCTTCTAATTCCCCATATCCCACTAAAACAAATAGATACGTGTCATCTAAATAGTGCATTGCTTGAATGGTTTCCTCCAATCCTCGATTTGGGTTAAACACTCCTTGATACAAAATCACTGTTCGGCCGTGGAAGAACGTATTCAATTCCGAACTAGTAAAACTTTCACTTGAAGGAAAATTCCGAACTAACTTAAAATCAATCTTATATTTTGTTTTATAAGCATCTGCAATGGGTTGAGAAACGGTATATGCCTTGGAAACTGCGGGCATACAAGTGCGCTCTATCCACAACCAAAATGCTCGTACACGATTTCTCCCTTGTAATCCTACGGATTCCGTAAAATATTCGTGACTATCATAGATTAAAGGAACACGTTTTATTTTTGACAATAACGTACAGGCAAACAAGGTATCTAAATCATTGGAAACGATGACATCCGCTTTACGAAATAAGCCGTAAAAGAAAAATCGTAGATTGTATTCTAAATAAAATAAAAACGAACGATGAAACCACATATTGAACCTTATCGTCTCGAACGGAACTTTTAATTCAAAATCAGAGGTATTTCTTCCAACAACCTGAACTTGGAAATTATTATAAGATAAAAAAGTAGCCACTTTATTTACACGCATATCGGTGTAAATATCAGAGGTAACAGCCATTATGATACGTTTCGCTTTCAATCTAATTCTCCATTAAATCTTCCGCATCCAACTTATCACCACGAAGCAAGCGCAGTCTTTTACGAGCCTCCACTCCATACAGGCTGCCTTTGTATTTAAACAAGATTTTTTTGTAGCATTCAATCGCTTTTTCTTTGTCGCTCAAGTGATTTTCATAGATAGAACCTAACTGAAAAAGTGCATCATCTGCCAAAATATCTTCTGCGTGGTTTAACATCAATTTATCTAATAGAGCAACAGCCTCTTGCCATTGTCCTTGTTGCTGATAGGCTTGCGCTTTACGTAATAGTATTTCATCATTCAAACCGTGATATGGAAAGGCCGAAGCGATGGAATCGTACAATTGAAACGCCTGTTTGTATTGGTGTTGTTCTAACAATAAATCGGCACGAGCAAATTGTCGCATTGCTGTATAATTACTATCTAACCCAAAATTATCTGTAATCAATAAGGACAATTTCAACGCATCATTGGCAATAAGTTTGGACGTAGATTCTTTTAAAATATCCAACTGCGATTGAGCAAATTTGAAATCTCCGTCGTAATAAAATATGCGGGCGTTTTTGAATTTCGCATCGAAGCCGATGGTTTCAAACTTATACTCTTTGTCAATTTGCATATACAAAATCGATGCTTCCCAAATATCGTCTTTCAACACATAAATATCAGCCAATAACATTTTAATTTCAGCCACTTGCATTCCAGAAATTCCCGGTAATTTCAAGGCACTTTCTAACAACACAATCGCACTGTCTGCATAGTTCGCATAAAAGGCTTGTATGTGTGCTTGTTCTTTTATTAAAGTAAGTGTATTTCTGTTTTTACCCAATCGTTGTAAAGAGGCATTGTATTCTGAAATAACTTGTATGATAGCATCTTGTGTAAAGTTTCGTTGTTCTGTAATTTCTAAAAATCGTGTGTGTAAAATGGATTGTTCCGCTTGAAAATAAAAAGGATAACCTTGTCCTTGTTTGATTAAGTATTCGTAGCCTTTACGAGCCAAGGTATACTCTTTGTTTTGCACAAATAAATTTGCCAAATCAAATACACGTGAACCATCGCCTTTGGTACGTTTATCCATTGCTTGTGCTTGATTTAAAGCGAGTGAAAACTGACGTTTTTGGGTGTAAAACCACATCAACATTTCGTCGTAAATGATATCACCTTTTTTGCGTTGTACTTTGTCAAGTAAGGCATTGCGAAGAATTTCACCTGCGGGATTATTCTCTTGTGTAAAATCGATATGTGTCGCTAACGAAGCCTGAATTTGCTCCATTTGTTCGGGTCTTATTTCCAACAAATCCAAAAACTCTTCGATCATTTTTTCGGTCTGCTGTTGGGATGCATAGTAATCAGCAAACTGCAAATGAAGCGGATAAGCATCTTTTAATTGTTTTCGTCCTTGTTCTAACAATTGAAAAGAAAGGGTAGTTTTTCCTTTGGATTTCAGCAATGCATACAATTCCAAAATGCGAATACTCGACGAAGCGTTTTCTTCAATCAGTTTTTGATAGATTTTCTGCGCTGATTTCGGTTCTTCGTGTGTTTCATAAAAATCGGCAAGCAAAACCCTATATGACAATTCATCCGAAAACAAATCAACTTGCTTTTTGAGTAATTTTTCAGCCTCTTTTTCTTTTTGTGTTTTTAGCAAACACTCATAATAGCGAGTAAAAGTAAACTTGCTATTTTCTTTTTGAAACACCTTTTGACAATACGGTAAGGCTTTTTCGAAATCCCCGCGTGAAAAATAATATTGAGCCAATTGTTGATCGGTACTTTCCTGCGCCAACAAGGAAAGGGAAAACAACCAAAAGAAAACAACAAGGCGAAATTTCATAGATTAATTTTCAGAAAGCGACGAAGCAAATTTTACGATTTCGGGCTGTACTTGTTTAAACGCTTGTATATTTTCACGTTGTACACGTTCTAAATCAACCAATAAAGTATGTAAGTCTTTCACTTTTTTCGTTTCAAACTTAACAAACTTTTCATAGTTCACACGTTCTCCATTTCCAGCTTGAATATCGTTTTTTAACTGTCCCACTGAATTTTTAACCTCTTGCGAACCAAAAAGAATTTTGTTGTTATATCCTTCTACTGCAGAAAGTTGACGGAAAATTTTACCATATTCTTCCAACTTTTTAGCAGTTTCTAAATCAATAGTATCATCACCAATATTGTCTTTGATCTTATAGTTGGTTTCTTTCATTGCATAAATAATCTCCTCTACGGTATCTTTTTTCAGTTGTTCAAATTCCACCTGAATACTATCTATACGTTTGTCCAACGCAGTCAATTGGTCTAAATGTTTTTGTTTAGACATATCCAAACACGAGGTGAATGCTACTAATCCCAAGATAATAAATGCGTATTTCATATTGAATCGTTTGTATGTACGAAAATACGATTTATGTTTTAATTGATAAAAGTTGATTTCTATTAATTGACTTCTAATTGAAAAATAAAAATACGAATTGTGTGTTCAGCCCTTTTCAAACATTCAATTCCACTTGAACGTGTTTGGATAAGGTTGTAGTGGGGTAAGGGAATAGTCCTCACCCTTTGTCCCCCGAATACTTTCGGGGTCCGAAGGGGGAAGTTTTAATCCACTCACAAATATTAATTTTTGAATGAATTTAGTTGACGCCCTATCGTTTCCCCCTTCGGAGGGGGCAGGGGGGAGGATACTAAATAACTCATTTATTGAATACCATCACCTAACCCAACATCAAGCAAACAAAGCCTTTAACACCTCATCGATACGAGAACATAAGACTAATTCGATTTTATGATTTTTCTGTGAAATTCCTTTGTTGAATGCAGAAATGATAATCTTATCAAATCCTAGTTTTTCGGCTTCGGAAATACGTTGTTCGATGCGATTAACTGGGCGAATTTCACCCGACAATCCTACTTCTGCTGAAAGACAAATGTTTTTTGGAACAGGCAAATCTGCATTGGAAGACAACACCGAAGCAACAACTGCTAAATCAATCGCTGGATCGTCTACACGGATACCACCTGCGATATTCAAAAACACGTCTTTGGCACCAAGTTTAAATCCGCAGCGTTTTTCCATCACTGCCAATAACATATTCAAACGACGTAAGTCAAAACCAGTCGAAGAACGTTGGGGTGTCCCATACGCAGCCGTACTCACCAAGGCTTGTACTTCAATCAACATCGGTCGTAATCCTTCCAAGGTTGAAGCGATAGAAATCCCACTTAACGAAGCATCGGTATTCGTAATTAACACTTCCGAAGGATTTTCTACTTGTCGTAAACCAGAACCTAACATTTCGTAAATTCCCAATTCGTTGGTACTTCCAAAACGGTTCTTGATGGTACGCAACAAACGATACACGTGATTGCGGTCGCCCTCGAATTGCAACACCACATCCACCATATGTTCCAATACTTTTGGACCAGCCAACGCACCTTCTTTGGTAATGTGTCCGATCAAAAACACAGGTACTTCGGTCTGTTTGGCGTAGCGTAATAATTGAGCAGTACACTCACGCACTTGCGAAATACTTCCCGGTGAACTTTCTATGTGGGTACTAAATAAAGTTTGAATAGAGTCAATGACTAACAATTGAGGTTTAACCTCTTCAGCTTGTAGGAAAATATTTTGCAGGTTTGTTTCGGTTAAGATAAAACATTGTTCATTATCCATTCCGATACGTTCTGCACGCATTTTAATTTGTTGTTCGCTCTCCTCTCCCGACACATACAACACACGTAAGTGTTTCTCCAACACTGCTAATTGAAGCATCAAGGTAGATTTTCCAATGCCTGGTTCACCACCAAACAAAATCAACGAACCCGGTACCAATCCATCACCTAACACACGGTTCAACTCGTTATCTTGTAAAGTGATACGCGTTTCGGTTTTACGTTCGATGTGTTGTAATACTTGTGGTTTAGCAGATTTCCCACTACTTGTAGAAAACGCAACGACTTTGCTATCTGTTTCGCCCACGATTTCTTCCACAAAGGTATTCCACTCACCACACGAAGGACACTTACCCAACCATTTAGCCGTTTGATGGCCACACGATTGACAAAAAAATGCTGTTTTTATTTTCGCCATATATCAAAATTAAGACAAAAGACGATTAGACAAGAGATGAAAGACTTTATTTTCAAAGAAAATTTATCATTCTTTTTTTTACGCAAAAAAGAATCAAAAAACTCGTCGCTGTATTTTTATTAACTCGTTCCACTTTTGAAATTTGACCACTTCGGTGATCACTAACGTGCTTCCTTGTGGTACCCAAATTGCAACGCGCTTCACTCTTTCTAAAAATAAGGCGACATAGATTATCGCTTCGGGAAAAGAATTTCAATTGATTATTAATAATAGTTTGGATAAAAAATTGTAAATTAGTTGTAATCATTTTTTACAAACCGATAAGTTATGGAAAGCATTACTATATATCCTAAAAATGCGAAGCAAAAATCGTTGCTAACCTCTTTATTGGAAGAAATGAAAGTTCGATTTGAAATAGCAACTACAAATGATGAAGATATAATCTCTGAAAAAGAGTTTTTTGCTAAAATTGAAAAATCTATATCACAAGCAGAATCAGGGAAAACAAAAAAATTATCCAAAGATAAACAGAAAGAGTTTTTAGGATTATGAGTTTTTCTATTGAAATAACCCTTGAAGCAGAATTAGATATTGAAAAATTCAAAAAATCTGGAGATAAAAAATCTCTTGTAAAAATTGATAAATTATTAAACGAGCTACGGGAACACCCAACTACTGGAACTGGAAAACCAGAAAAATTAAAGTATTATGATATCCCTACTTGGTCTAGGAGAATTAACGATAAACATAGATTAATTTATAGGATTCAGGAAGATAAAATTCTTGTTTTGGTATTATCATTTTGGGGACATTATGGGAATAAATAACCTTTCAATAAAA
This sequence comes from Crocinitomicaceae bacterium, assembly GCA_044370735.1. Lineage (GTDB taxonomy): Bacteria > Bacteroidota > Bacteroidia > Flavobacteriales_D > Crocinitomicaceae > CANHVK01. Next base: position 11,308 of record JBILUY010000056.1, read on the forward strand.
CTATTCCTCGGACTATTAAGCGCGGTAATCGTATTTCACGTATGCATTATTGTTAAAATCATTCCTTACACGATTGCTTGGGGCGGACGACTTCACAACGATAGCGAAATGTATGTTTTTGAGTTCGTTTCAATTGGTGTTAACCTTTTTTTAGGTTTTGTATTACTAATGAAAAGCCACTACCTGAAATTCTATTTCAAGGAAAAAATCGTGAACTTCATCCTCTGGTTTTTCTTTGGTTTATTTGTGCTAAACACCATTGGAAACCTCTTCGCCAAAACAACATTCGAAAAGTTTTTCTCGATTTTAACATTGCTTTCTGCTATTCTGATTTGGAAAGTGTTGAATGCTAAAAAACAATCTTAATTTAATTTGATACATTTCTAAAATTAATTAAATTTGTATCCATATAGATACAGTAAATATGTTCTTTATTGAGAAAACCAAAGAGTTTGACAAATGGCTGAAAAAGTTAAATGACATACAAGCCAAGGCTAAAATTTTATTTAGAATACAAAAGTTAGAAAAAGATGAACACTTTGGAGATTGTAAACCTGTTGGAGAAGGGATTAGTGAGCTTCGAATAAACTTTGCAAAAGGTTACCGCGTTTACTTCAAAGAAAAAGATGGCAAAATTATAATTCTACTTATAGGAGGAGATAAGTCAACACAAGAAAAGGACATTAAAAAAGCAAAAGATATTTGGAAAAAACTAAATAGTTAAAGAAATGGGAACTTCAAAATTTGAAATAGCAGATTATTTAGACAGCAAAGAAATGATAGCTGAATATTTAAACACAGTATTAGAAGAAGGTAACAACGAAGATATTATAAACGCAATCGGAAATATTGCTAAAGCAATTGGAATGACTAAAATTGCAGAAGAAACAGGTATGAGTAGACCAAGTTTATATAAAGCTTTATCAGAAGGAGCAAAACCTCAATTTGCTACCATAATGAAAGTGTTGAAAGCAATTGGTGGACAATTACAGGTAACACCTCATACTGCCTAAAAACATTTTAAACCAATAGTTCACATCCTATCTTTACAACTTAAATTAAAACCAAATTCATTTTTTCGAAGTAACAAACTCCTTCCACTTGATTTTCAATTGAGAAAAGTATATTTGTAGCGGAATGAGAGGTTTGAATTTAGTTAGTTGAAAATATATTATAGGATTGGCAAAATCAATGGTAAAAAATCAAAGTAATAAGTTGAATTAAGACATTAAAAATGAAATTAATACCTATATCAGGACTTATATTTGTACTATTAACTTTAGGTTCTTGTTGTGACTATTATTTGACCAAAAGCAAATGGCGTGACAAATCAATTAACAAAACACTTGAAACAAAAACAAATAAAGCTGTTATAAGAATAACTGTTGACAAATACTCTAAGTCTAGACAATGGTTTTATGGTTCAATAAAAATTTACAACCAATCTCAAGATACATTGAGATTTAATTTCAATCAAAGTTTACTCTTGGACAATTCAATCTTAAAAGCCGACTATAACATATATCCTGTGAGCTGGGCTTACCAAATGTTTTTTATTTTGCCAAATAGCTCAAAGACTTGGGATGTTGCATGGAAAAATACTAATCCCATTATAAATTTTAAAGACATTTCAATTCTAGTTGACACTCAGATGGTTGTAGGTCATTATCCAACCACAATAAAATAGACTGAAAAGTGAAAGAATGCACTGGTTTTAACATCAGTATGATTCACAAACCTAGATTTAACGAATAATTGAAAACAAAGGATCTTGGATCGCAAAATAAACTAATTTTAATATCGGATCCTATTTTAATCATCGAACCCTTATCTTCTTCACCACCCTATTCTTCACCACCGCATTCAACAACAACACCAAAATAATCACCCCTGCACCTATGTAAAAACGAGAGGAAAGTAGTGTGTGTTCTTGGAGTATAAAAACGGCTAATAAAATGGTGTAAACAGGTTCCAAATTGATGCTTAATGAAACGGTAAATGGACCTAATTTTTTGAGTACTTCGATGGTTACTAAAAAGGCAACTGAGGTACATAAAATTCCCAAAAATAAGAGCCATAAAAAATCAGAAAGGGTCATCGAAAAAAAGGAACTTGTAAACTTTCCTTGAAACAAAAGTACCACCGATAACGCCACTAATCCTATACCCATTTCGTGTAAGGACATTGCCGAAGAAGGAACCTTTTTTG
>JBILUY010000335.1:0-3778 GCA_044370735.1 Crocinitomicaceae bacterium
TGATCACTTCTCGACTACAAATGGAGTTCAAAGACTTTGGGACTCCCGTCCAGGTGTCGCCTCGCATCTTGAATAGATCCGTCAGGGCCTTGTCGCTATCAATGACGGTAGGCTGGCTGCCGGATTTTGGCACATAGAGAACATTGCGTCGAGAGTCCTCAAGCCAATCTGGATAGTAGTAGGCGGCGTGCTTCCAGACTGCCACTTGCAACTTCGCCGAAAGCAATCGGTCCATGACCAATTTGATGGAATTGGGGAAAAGAACGCTGTCGTCGGTCAGTATGGTGCAGTAATCCCCTGTGCTGTTGCGGAGAGCGTGCTCCCAGTTGTCGGGCATGCTGAGGGATTCTTGCGTGCGGATATATCTGACCCGTGGATTATTCAAGAATCTGGCAGCGGTTTCTGGTGTGGAGTCAGTCGAGTTGTTGTCGCAAATCAACACCTCTACATTCTCATATGTTTGACGAATGGCGCTTTCCACGGCGAACTCGAGCAGATGGGCTCGGCTTCGCGTGGGGATGATGATGGACACCTTTTCGACCATGATGCGACTCTTTTGCGCTGATGTGGATAAGGCGGGTTTATAAGGCAGGGCGCGCCGGAAGGGCGGTGTCGAGAGTGCTATTCAAATCCACTCGCAGGGCCTATCGCGGATGCGAAGTTACGTTGGTCTGAAATTAGGCGATGCGCTTGAGATAGCCATCCGGGGCGACGGTGACGAGAAGCTTGTGTTGGATGGATTTGTCGATCTCGAATTCCGGGTGATTCTTGAGGTATTCCCATACGGCAGTCTTGGGGTTGTCGCCTTTGTCCCAAGGGCGATCGGGGAATGACCCCTTGGGCATGTCTTCGATTATTGTGTCGAATACAATACAGTAACTGTTCACCGATGTCATTGGCGCGTAGGCCTGGAGTTCAGCCAGAACATGAGCGTGGGTGTGATTCGAGTCGAGTGCGACCAGCACCCGCTTCTTGCCAATGGTCTTTAATCGTACCTGTTCGATGATTCGTGGGTCAATGCTGGATCCTTGAATCATGGAAATGCGCTTGGCCATAGGGTGCGCTTGGATGGCGTCATGGTTATGGGCGCGAATGTCAATATCAATGCCCACCACCTCGGCATTGGAGTTTCCACCGCAAACAGCGTTCAATTCCAACATAGAGGCGGAGAAAATCAAAGAACCACCGTGTGCGATACCGGTTTCAATGATGAGATCCGGTTGCACTGAACAGATGATCTCTTGCATGGCGATAATGTCTTGCGGGTATTGGATTATCGGCCGTCCTAGCCACGAGAAATTATATGAATATTTGTGCTGAGCGGAATCTACAATCCAATTCAAAGATCGGGCTTGCAGGGCGGTGTCGGCGCCCAAGGAGGTTATGTTCTTCAGGCGTTGATCGTGTAGGTTCATGTATTCCTCTTGTTGGATTAATAAGCGGAGAAGTTGAATGGGGGAGATCTGCTAGTTGATCACCGCATAGGATAATGCGGGTGTGAAGTCGAATCGCTCGATCTTCAGCTTCGGAATTCCGATGGTGTTCATGACCGCGATGGTCTCACCTGGCCAGGTGCTCTGGTTGAGTTCATCGAAGGCGATGATCGCACCCTTGGGCATCCGTGGCAGAAAGTTCTTGATGGCGGTCATGGTGGGTTTGTGCAGGTCGAAATCCAAGTACAGCAGAGCCACAACGGTGTGGGGATTCTGCTTCAGGAATCGCGGAATCGTCCTTATCGCATCGCCCTTGACGCATTCGATCTTGGGGATGTGGCCAATCGGCCTGTTCAGGTCGAATAATCTGATCCCGTCTTCGAGTTCAGCGAGTTTGTCGAACCTAAGGCTTCCGGTGGATTTGAAGCTGTCGTCGTACTTGGAGACATCCTTCTTGCCGATAGAGGGAAAGCCGCTGAAGGTGTCGAAGCCGATTATCCTGCGGCCATGATTCACGGGCTCATGGATTGCACTGAACTGGGCCCAGGAGAACAGCCCTCCTCCCTGAAAGACGCCGCATTCGACGATGTTGCCATGGATGTTGACGATCTTCTTGAACAGTTCGTGTTTGGCGAGGAAGAGGCTCAGGGACTGCCTGGGGACGAACCGGGGGAAATTCCTCAGTTTGTCCAAGGTTGACCCCGACCCATTCTCGAAGTGCTTGCCGATCGACTCCTGGAAGGCGACATCTTGCGGGGTTTGCGTCTTCGAGAGGTTCATCGAATATTGTGGCTTGGTGCTCTTGCGCATGCTTCCTGGTCCTGCTTATTGCCGACGGTGGTTCTTGATCACGCATCCTTCTGGGACGTGCGTGGTGATGATGCTGCCTGACGAGAGGGTGGCATTTGAGCCGATGGTCAGGCTCGGCTCGATGAAAATGCCGGTCGCGAAGCGGATCTTGTCGCCGATGGTGACGTTGCCCGAGGTGAACACGCCGGGGCCGAAGGCGCAATGGCTGCCGACCGTATTGCCGTGCTCGAGACAGACATTGGCGCTGATGAAGTTGTTGTCGCCGATGCTGGTGCATGCGCCGACATAGGCCCTGCCCAGGATCACGTTGCCGGTGCCGATGCGGACCTGGCTGCGGATCTCGCAGGTCGCATCGATGACGTTGGCGAATGGGACTCCAGCGTTGGCCAAGTCCGCATAGGCTTTCTTCCGATCGTCGAGATTGCGATTGAATGCGATCACCACCGCGTCGAGTTGCTTCCTCGCAAGCCATTCGCGCATCGTCTCCATGGTCCCGGCCACGGTCACCCCAAGCACACTGGAGCCGTGCTTGCTGCTGTCCTGGTCGAAGATGGCGACCGCGCGTTGGGTCTTGGACGCCAGCAGGCTATCGGCAATGAGTAGTGCGCCTCCTCCTGATACGCCTCCGATAATGCCGATGCGCTGCAGATCGACCATGCCCATGCGGACTTTGGCGTTCTTGCCTTGGTCAAGGTAGCGTTGGACCAATTCCTCGTTTATGTCGCCAGAGGGGGCGAACTGCGCCAGCGCGACCGGGTCGACCCCGTGCTTCTTGATGAGGATGCCGGCCTTCTGGGTCGTCGTCCGTTGGCCTGTGTCCTTGCCCGGCTGGCCGGACTTGCGTTCCGGCAGGGGCTCCGCGTGTTCGGTCGCGGTGATCGAACCGATCGCCTCGCCAGGCATGATTCGGGATCCCACTGCGACGTAAAAATGCAGGAACCCATCGTGGTCTGACGATATCTCGATGACATTCTTCGTCGTTTCTATGAGGGCGACGGTCTGTCCCCTGGTTACGGACGAGTGGTCCTTGACCAGCCATTGGACCAGGATGGCCTCGCTGTCGTTCGGGCCCAGGAAAGGAACGCAGAGTTCGGTCATTTCGACAGTTCCTCGATGATCGCCGATTTGATCTGGACGGCTCCTGGAATAGCCAGCTTCTCCAGTTCACGCGAGGCTGGTATAATGTCATCTGCCGTTGACAGCCGGGTGATGCGTAGACGGGAGTTGGCCGGACAGGCGGAGTGGAGTTGGGCCGCGACCTCTGCTCCCCAATTGAAGCCGTGGGTCCCTTCCTCGACGATGATGATCGGAGCCTCGGGGCGAGTGAGCTTGATCCATCCGGCAAAGATGGTGGGGTCGCTCAGGAGCGACGGGATTATCGCCGTGATCCGGATCTCGTCGGCTGCGCATCCCTTCAGGACCTGCATGGCCGCGTCGCTCATGCCACCGTAGGTGATCAGGAGCGCATCGGATGGCTTGTCCGAACTGAAATTACGAATGATCGCGGTGGGGCTGTGTCCGAGCGAATCAAGAGT
>JBILUY010000269.1:0-3136 GCA_044370735.1 Crocinitomicaceae bacterium
GCTGTAGAACTGAACACCCATTGGATTTGAACTTAAGAAAGAAAATTGCGAAATTCTGTAATGTAAGCGTTAACGCGGTTATTGAATCTCGTGACGCATCTTCTATCTATGATGTTCCTTTATTAATGCAAGAAGAGGAATTAGATAAAGTTGTATTAGAAAAATTAAATCTTTCTTCCAAAGCGACACCAAATCTTGAAGATTGGAAAGCGTTTTTACATACGTTGAAAAATCCTAAGCACGAAGTAAACATTGGTTTAGTTGGTAAATATGTAGAATTAAAAGATTCATACAAATCGATCAGTGAAGCGTTTATTCATGCAGGAGTTTCTAATGCTTGTAGAGTGAATCTTAAATGGATTCATTCAGAAAAAATCACGAAAGACAATGTCAAAAGTGAATTGGATGGATTAGATGGAATTTTGGTTGCTCCAGGATTTGGATCAAGAGGAATTTCAGGTAAAATTGAAGCTGTTCGTTACGCTCGTGAAAACAAAGTACCATTCTTTGGGATTTGTTTAGGAATGCAATGTGCAGTTATTGAATTCGCTAGAAATGTGCTAGGATTAAAAGATGCTCATACGACTGAAATTGCTGCAGATTCTAAACATCCTGTTATTAGTATGATGGAAGAGCAAAAGTCAATTTCAAACATGGGTGGAACAATGCGTTTGGGGGCTTACAAATGTGAGTTAAAACCAAATTCATTTGCTGCAAATGCTTATCATACTGAGAAAATCAACGAAAGACACAGACACAGATATGAATTTAACAATGATTATCTAGATCAATACGAACAAGCAGGAATGATAGCTACAGGTAAAAATCCTGATACAGGATTAGTTGAAGTAGTTGAGATACCTGAACATCCTTGGTTTGTAGGTGCTCAGTATCACCCTGAATATAAGAGTACTGTTGCAAAACCACATCCGTTGTTTGTAGCATTTGTTAAAGCATCTTTAGAAAATAAAAAATAATTTATGGATAAGAATACCTTAATTGGTCTTGGATTAATCGGAGCTATTTTAGTTACGTTTTCCATTTTCAACAAACCTTCAGAAGAAGAATTAAAAGCTCAACGTGCAAAAGAACAGAAAGCAAAAATTGAGCAACAAAAAGAAATTAAAGAAGACCAGAAAAAAGCTGCTGAAGTAAAAGCACTTAATGTTGGTTCAAAAAAAGTGGTAGTTTCAACAAAAGAAGAAATTCTTCCATTAGAGTCTGATAAGATTAAAGTTGAAGTTTCAACAAAAGGAGGTGTTGTATCTGCTGTTTATTTAAAAGAATACAAAACTTACAATCAGTTTAGAAAAAAGAATTCTAAAGAATGTTTAAAGTTAATTGATAAGTCGAACAACACGAATGCACTTACATTTAACTACAAAGGAAAGAAAATCTCAACTGAAAATTTAGATTTTGAAGTAGTTTCTAAATCAAAACACGCAATAGTCTTAGAAGCAACTCCAGATGAAAATAAAACTATTCAATTCGTTTATGGTTTAAATGAAAAAGGATACGATGTTGATTTCGAGGTGAAATTGGATGGTTTTAAACCAGGCGAAATTTCTAAAAACAGTGTACAGTTAGAATGGGAAGCAAACCTTCCTAAAACTGAACGTTTATTGAGTGAACAAAGAAGAGTTTCAACAATTTTCTTCAAAGCAGACGGTGAAGATTACGATTATTTAAGCGAAGCTTCAGATGATGATGAAAAGTTAGAGAAAAAAGTTGATTGGGTAGCTTTTAAACAAAGTTATTTCTCTTCTATCATGAAACCTGAAAGTGGTTTTACCCCTGAAAATTCAACCTTAAAAATTGTAAATTTCAAAGAAGGTCACCCTAAGTTTTCTACTCACATCAAAAAATATGTAGCTACTTTAAGTCTACCAATTAGCACTACAGGTACTGGAGTTGCAAAAATCAATTGGTTTTTTGGTCCAAATGATTATGAATTATTAAAATCCTATAATTCGAATTTTGAGGATATAATTAACTATGGTTGGGGATTATTCAGATGGATTAATATTTATGCGATACAACCTATGTTTAATGCATTTTCTGAAATGGGTATTCAACTAGGAATTGTTATTTTATTAATCACGTTAATTTTAAAATTATTCCTTACTCCTATCCAATGGAAAATGTATGTATCATCTGCGAAGATGCGTATTTTAAAACCAGAGATTGATGCGTTAAATGAAAAATATCCTAACAAAGAGGATGCAATGAAAAAACAAATGGATATGATGGCTTTATACCGTGAAAGCGGCGCTTCTCCTCTTGCAGGTTGTATCCCTATGTTAATTCAGATGCCAATTTTATTAGCAATTTTCCGCTTCTTCCCTGCTGCTTTTGAATTACGTCAAAAACCATTTTTATGGGCAGAAGATTTATCTTCTTATGATTCAATCTTTGACTTTGGTTACTACATTCCATTATATGGTGATCATATTTCATTATTTACTTTATTGATGTCTGTTACTACATTAGTATATACTTATATCAATAGTGGTAATGTTACAACGCCACAACAACCTGGAATGCCTAACATGAAAGTAATCATGTATTTCTTCCCTGTAATGATGATTTTCTTCTTCAATAACTATTCTGCTGGTTTAAGTTATTATTACTTTATTTCTACATTGATTTCTATTATCATCATGTTAGCTATCAAACAATTCTTTGTAGATGAAGATAAACTAAAACAAAAAATGGCCGCTAAAAAAATAGCTGCTTCTCAAAATCCGAAGAAAAAATCAAGTTTTCAAGAACGATTAGAACAAATGCAAAAAATGCAACAAGATCGTTTAAAAAACATGAAAAAATAATTCAAAAACAATTACTTTTTTATTGAATAATAGAGGCAAACTTAACGGAATGCCTCTTATTTTTTATAAAACAAATCTCAATATCATGAAAAATATAGCAGTTATAGGGTCAGGAACTATGGGAAATGGTATCGCTCACACTTTTGCTCAGTTTGGTTACCAAGTATCGTTAATTGATATATCAGAAAAAGCGCTTGAAAAAGGTCTAGCTACAATTGCTAAAAACTTAGATAGACAAGTTTCTAAAGGATCTATTTCAGAAGAAGATAAATCTGCTACGTTAGAAAACATTAAGACTTTTACATCTC
>JBILUY010000361.1:0-3774 GCA_044370735.1 Crocinitomicaceae bacterium
AACTCTCTCCCTGTTTCAAGACCAAAATTCTTGGCAAAACTCCCTGCAACTACATTCCTTACTACTACTTCTAAGGGTATGATTTTTGCGGATTTTACTAGCTGTTCTCTCTCATTTAGCTTTTTGATGAAGTGGGTTGGGACTATTGTGTGGAGTTTTTGCATTATTATGGAGGAGATTTCGTTGTTTAAAATGCCCTTTCCTTCAATGATTTCGAACTTTTGTTTGTTGAAAGCGGTTGTATCATCTTTAAAATATTGGACAATAAGCCCTTCATCATCGGTTTTATATAGGATTTTTGCCTTTCCTTCGTAAAGTTTTGTTTTCATATTAGAATTGTGGATTTTTAACTAATTCGTCAATCATTTTCATTCTGCGAATGATTTGCTCGATGTTTTCAAGCTTTATCATGCATGGGCCGTCGCTTGGGGCTGTTTCTGGTGAGTTGTGAACTTCCATGAAAACTCCTGCGATTTTTGTGGTTAATGCTGCGTTTGCAAGAATTGGTGCGTGCTCTCTGTTTCCTCCGCTTGCTCCTCCTAAACCGCCTGGGCTTTGGGTTGCGTGGGTTGCGTCTATTATCACTGGGTAGCCTGTTTCCTTCATTACTACGAAGGAGCGCATGTCAACTACTAGGTTGTTGTAGCCAAAGGAGACGCCTCTCTCGGTTAATGAGATGTTTGTGTTGCCAAAGGCTTCGAATTTTGAGGTGATGTTTTTTGCGTCCTGCGGAGCTAAAAATTGCCCTTTTTTGATGTTAACAGGAAGACCGCTCTTAGAGGCTTTTTCTAGTAGGTCTGTCTGTCTGCATAAAAAAGCGGGGATTTGAATTATGTCAACTGTGTTTTTAACGTCGTCTACGTCGCTTTCTTTGTGGACGTCTGTTAAAACTGGCACGTTAAAGGTTTTTTTAACTTCTTCAAAAATAGGTAGGGAGTTGGCAAGGCCTATACCTCTTTTGCCTGATATGCTGGTTCTATTTGCTTTGTCAAAAGATGTTTTGTATATAAGGGGCACTCCTAACTTTTGTGTGATTTTAACTAGGCTTTCTGCCATCATCATTGTATGGTCTCTACTTTCCATTTGGCAAGGACCTGCGATTAACACGAAAGGTCTCTCATTTGAAAGAACAATGCTGTTTGCTACCTTCATTTCCTTCATTTTTATAAAAATATTTACCTAATACTTAAATATTGATTTTTTAAAAGGCAAGAAGTTTTTTAATCATTTATTAATATTTTTTTCTTGACTTATAGATTTTTTCTTTTTAGGTTTTAGGTAATTGTATATATATAGTTTGTATGAAAAATGCTAATAACTCTGTAGCAAAAAAGACCTCCGTAACTAAAGAAGAGGCACTTTCCTTGCATCAGTTTCCAAAACCTGGTAAGGTTAGCCTTTTGCCAACAAAACCGCTTTTAACTTCTAGAGACTTAGCTCTTGCTTACTCTCCCGGTGTTGCTTTTCCTTGTATTGAAATTGCGAAAAACCCTGAAAAAATCTATGATTATACCTCTAAGGGGAATATGGTTGCGGTGATTTCAAACGGAACTGCCGTTTTGGGACTTGGAAATTTGGGCTCTGGGGCTTCTAAACCTGTGATGGAGGGGAAGTCTGTGCTTTTTAAGCGTTTTGCAAACATTGATAGCGTGGATATTGAGGTGGATAGCACTAATGTGGAGGATATTGTTAAGTCTATTGCTTTGATAGGGGAGACTTGGGGGGGAATAAACCTTGAGGATATTAAGGCTCCTGAATGTTTTGAAATTGAGGATAGATTGAAGGAAATGCTTGACATTCCTGTCTTTCATGATGACCAACACGGAACTGCAATAATAACTCTTGCTGGGCTTTTGAATGCTTGTGAAATTTCGGGTAGAAAAATGAGCGACCTTAAGATTGTGATGAATGGAGCAGGGGCGGCGGGAATTGCTTGCCTTGAGCTTATTAAAAAGGGGGGCGCGAAGGCGGAGAATATTATTTTATGTGATACTAAAGGACCTATTTACAAAGGTAGAATTGAGGGCATGAATGCGTTTAAAGAGAAATTTGCAGTGGAGACTAAGGCTCGCTCTCTTGAGGAGGCTTTGGTTGGAGCGGACGTATTTATTGGGCTTTCTGTTAAGGGGGCGGTTAGTCAGGATATGGTTAAGAAAATGGCTAAGAAGCCGATTATTTTTGCTATGGCAAACCCAGACCCTGAAATAATTCCCGAGGAAGTTTTGGCTGTAGTGCCTGATGCAATTGTGGCAACGGGAAGAAGCGACTACCCAAATCAGGTAAATAATGTTATGGGCTTTCCTTACATTTTTCGTGGAGCACTTGACGTGAGAGCAAGGAGAATAAATGATGAGATGAAGCTTGCAGCGGCGTTTGCAATTGCTAAGCTTGCAAAGGAGAGTGTGCCAAATAGTGTTAAACTTGCTTATCCTTACAGAAATTTATCATATGGGGCGGACTATATAATCCCCACACCTTTTGACCCTCGCTTGATTGTTGAGGTTTCTTCTGCTGTTGCAAAAACGGCAATTGAGACGGGAGTTGCAAGGAAGAAGATAGAAAACTGGGACGAATACAGGCATGAGCTTCTTTCTCATGTTAACCCTTCTATGAATGCGATTGGCTCTTTATTTAGAAAGTTGCAGAAATCTACTACAAAAAAGAGAGTTATTTTTGCAGAAGGAGAAGAGCCTGAGGTTGTGAGAGCGGCGATTTATCTTGCTGAAAATGGTTATTGCAAACCGATTTTAATTGGAAGAGAAGAGCGAGTTAGAGCTGTTCTTAATGAAGTTGGTGCAAGTGAGAGCAAAAATGTGGAGATTGCAAATGCTTCAACTTTGCAGGATAAATTACCAGAATTGACTGATATTATCTATAAAAATCTTCAAAGAAAGGGGTATTTGAGAAGAGATTGCGAGAGGATGGTGAAGACGGACAGAAACTCCTTTGCTTCTTGCTTGCTTGAGGTGGGGTATGCTGATGCAATGATGACGGGCTACACGAGAGGTTTTAGGAAAAGCCTTGCGGATGTTAAAAATGTGCTTTCTGTTAAGAAAGACGAGGTAGTGTGCGGTTTTTCTATTATCTCTAATGCGGAAAGGACGATTATAATGGGGGATAGTGCTGTAAATGAAAGCCCAAGTGCGGAAGAGCTTGTAAAAATTGCTATAAATCTTGCAAATAATGCTCGTTTGTTGAATTTAGAGCCGAGGCTTGCGTTTGTTTCTTACTCTACTTTTGGTTCAAGGGACGGAGGGCATAACGTTATTAAAGAGGCGATGAGGCTTTTGGAGGCAAAAAATGTGAATTTTGAGTTTGATGGAGAGATGACAATTGATGTTGCACTTTCTGAAAACCCTAGAAAGAGTTATCCTTTTACAAAGCTTTCTGGTTCTGCAAACATCTTGCTTGCAACGAATTTGGCAACTGCTAGCGTGGCAACGGGCTTGATAAGGCATTTAAGTGCTTCTACTTCGGTTATTGGCTCTGTTATAAATGGCTTTGAAAAACCTGCTCAAATTGTGAGATATGGGGCGGACTTTGAGGAAATTGTCAACTCCACAGTTCTTGCGATTGCAAAGCTTTGACTTACTATAATTGATAGAGTGTTTATATCTTCTCTCTATAATATATCTATATACATCTTATCTTTATAATGTGTATAGCTTAATCAATAATCTCTATCTCTTTAATGTTGTATATACATTCTCTCTGCAATGTTTATATCTTCTCTCTATAATATATCTATATACATCTTATCTTTATAATGTGTAT
>JBILUY010000242.1:0-3771 GCA_044370735.1 Crocinitomicaceae bacterium
TGGGAGATAGCTGAATTAAAATTCAAAAGAAATAATAAATAAAGTTCTTTTTAATTTTTTCAATAAAGTTTGTTTACTATTTTTGTTAATCACACATACTATTAAAAAAATGGATATTAGATTTTGTTCAAAATGTTTATACCCAGAAACGAAACCTGATTTATTCTTTAATGAAGAAGGTGTCTGCAGCGCTTGTATTGCTTCAGAACAAAAAAATACTGAAATTGATTGGGCAAAAAAAGAAAAAGATTTTTTTGAAATTGTAAATTATTATAAAAAACAAGACGGAGAACCAGGATGGGATTGTTTAATTCCTTGTAGTGGTGGTAAGGATAGTACTTATCAAGCTTGGTTCATGAAAGAAAAATGTGGCATGAATCCCTTGGCAGTATGTTTCGAGACAACAAATCTATCAGAAGTTGGTCAGAGAAATATAGATAATATATCCAAAATGGGTATAGATGTTATCTATTTCAAAAAAAATTACAAAGCATATAGATCCATGGTAATTCATGGTTTCAAAACAGTTGGAGATGAAATGTGGCCTAATCATATTGGAATTTTTACAATACCAATTTTAATGGCTGTCAAATTAAATATCCCATTAGTAGTATATGGAGAAAACTCTCAACAAGAATATGGGGGACCTCTTGAAGAAGTGAAAAATTCATTTTGTGACCGTAGGTGGTTAGAAGAGTTTGGAGGATTACTAGGACTTCGAGTAGAAGATATGATTGGCGTGGATGGGATTACGAAAGAAGATTTAACTCCTTACTTTTATCCATCAGATGAAGAAATAAAAAAAGTAGGTGTTAAACCATTGTTTTTAGGACATTATTTTTATTGGGACGCTAGAAAACAATTAGAGATTGTGAAAGAGCATGGCTTTAGTGTTAGTCCTACACCTATTGAAGGAACTTACAATAATTATGAAAATCTTGATGAAAAAATGCATGGTTTACATGATTATTTAAAGTTTGTAAAATATGGTTTCGGAAGATGTTCAGATCATGTGGGTATTGATATCAGAAACAAAAGAATGACAAGAGAAGAGGGGCTTGATCTAGTTAAAAAAATTGACGGAAAGTATCCACACTATTCGATAAATGAATTTATTAACTATTCAGGAATGTCTAAAGAAGAAATTGATGATATTATAGACTCATTTACGAATCCAATTTTATTTAAGCAAAATAGCGAAGGAAAATTCGAAAGAGATACAGAGGGGAATTTAATTAGAAATTTTGAATTAAAATAAACTATGGTATCTATCATTGATTACGGAATGGGTAACCTATCGTCAATAAAAAAAACATTAGATTTTTTAAAAATTGATAGTGTAATTACTGATAATATAGATGTGATTCAAAATTCAAAACTAATTCTTCTTCCAGGTGTAGGATCATTTGAACAAGGTATGAAAAACCTAAAAAACAAAGGATTAGATAAAATCTTGACTGAAGAGGTACTAAATAAAAAAAAACCATTTTTAGGTATTTGCCTCGGAATGCAACTTATTGCTCAAAAAGGGTTCGAACCAAATGAATGTTCAGGATTAGGTTGGATTGAAGGTGAAGTATTAAAAATTCAGGAAAAGGAACTAAGGATACCACATCTTGGATGGAACTCTATTGAAACTAATCAAGATTCTTATCTTTTCGATTATAACAACAAAGATTTTTATTTTATTCATAGTTATCATTTCAAATTAAAAGAAGAAAATAAAATAGCTGCATGGGTAAACTATGGTTCAAAATATGTTGCAGCAATAAAATCAGAAAATATATTTGCTACGCAATTTCATCCTGAAAAAAGTCAAGAAATTGGTCTTAATATGATTGAAAAATTCATAAAAGAGAATGTTAAAAATTAGAGTTATACCTATACTAACTTTTAACGGATTTGCTTTAGTTAAAACAAAGGAATTTAAAAATCCAAGAATGTTAGGGAATCCGATACAATCTGCTAGAGTCTTCAATCAAAGAGGAGTTGATGAATTGATTTTTTTAGACATTCAAGCCACTAAACAAAAGCGAAAAATAAATTTAAATATCGTTAAAGAAGTAATCAAAGAATGCTTTATGCCGGTTGGTATCGGTGGAGGTATAAATACTATTGATGATATAAATGATCTTTTACGTATTGGAGCAGATAAAGTAATTATTAAAACCGCAGCTTTATCCAACCCTGATTTTGTAATTGAAGCTGCAAACTTTTTTGGTTCCCAATGTATTACAATAGCAATAGATGTAATCAAAAGAAACGAGGAATATTATATTCAAAATGAATTAGGATTAGATATAAAAGCACTTGATTTTATACAATTAATGGAAATTAATGGTGCAGGTGAGCTTATAGTTAATTCAGTAGATAATGATGGGAAAATGAACGGTTTTGACATCGATCTTATAAGATTCGTTGAGAAAAACACAAAAATTCCTATCGTAGCAGTTGGAGGAGCAGGAAATATGAACCATATAAATGATTTATTTACAAAAACATCAATTGGAGCTGTGGGTGCATCCAGTATATTCAGTTATACACAACATACTCCTAAAGATATAAAATTAGAAATTCAAACAATTGGCAAACCTGTAAGACTAAATTCGTGAAATCAATAAAATTTAGAGTAGATGGTTATCAAAAAATAGGATTAGGTCATTTAATAAGATCATTATCTCTAGCACATATCCTAAAAACAGATTTTGAAATTATCTTTTATTGTATACATATTCCAAAAAAGTTAATTTCTGAATTTGAAAAAAATGATATTACTGTAAAAACAATCTTAAACGAAACTGAATTTATCCAAGATATAAACGAAAAAGATTTTATTGTATTAGATGGCTACCATTTTAATAGTGATTTTCAAAAACGTATAAAAGAAAGATGCTTTAAATTAATCTGTATCGACGACTTATATAATCAACATTTTTATGCAGACATAATCATTAATCACGCTCCGTTATTTGACAATACTTTATATAAATGTGAAAAATATACTAAAATATATAGTGGGTTAGATTATGCATTATTGAGACCATCATTTATGAAAAAAAATGATACTATAAAAAAAGTAAAAAATAGTCTAACAATTTGTTTTGGGGGTTCTGACATTTACAACTTAACAGAAAAAAGCTTAATATGTGCTATAAATTCGAACCAATTCAGTGAAATAAATTTAATTATTGGAGAGTCGAATAATAACTTAATAAATACTAAATACATCGATAATAACATCAATATTTATAGATCTTTAAACGAAAAAGAAATGTATAATTTGTTGTGTCGATCAGAGTATACTGTCGTTTCTGCTAGCGGGATATTATTTGAATCAATTGCATGTAATTGTAAAACAATATCAGGATATTATATTGAAAATCAAAAAAAAATTTATGAAGGTTTTTTAAAATTAAATCAAATTGTAGACGCAAAAGAATTTGAAGAAAAGAGCATACAAAAAGCGATTAAATCACTAAAAGATTTTGAATTTAATAACTTAATAATAGGTAAGAGTAAAGAAAATTTACATAAAATATTTATTGATGCTAGTACAGATATTAATTGACAATAAGAGTAGTTGGATTGTTCCTTATGCTAAAAAAATGGTTGATGATTTAAATAATTTAAATCATAATACCTCACTTATACATAATCATGATGAAGTTTCAAAAGGAGATGTATTATTCTTATTATCCTGTGAAAAAAAATTTCAAAAATTAGATTTAAATAAATACAACCTTGTAATCCACGAAAGTGAT
Source organism: Crocinitomicaceae bacterium (assembly GCA_044370735.1). GTDB lineage: Bacteria > Bacteroidota > Bacteroidia > Flavobacteriales_D > Crocinitomicaceae > CANHVK01. Next base: position 3,762 of record JBILUY010000242.1, read on the forward strand.
TTACCTCATG
>JBILUY010000243.1:0-3762 GCA_044370735.1 Crocinitomicaceae bacterium
GTTTAAAGGTAAATCTATTGTTAAACGCGAATACTTAACAAAAACAGAAGAATTTTTTGACAAAAATGGTGTAAAAGCGATAATCATGGCGCGTTTTGTTCCTTTTGTTAGAACATTTGCTCCCTTTGCTGCTGGTGTAGGAAAAATGGAATACAAAAAATATTTCTTATTTGATGTTCTTGGAGGTTTCTTATGGATCTTCAGTTTAACTATCGCAGGATACTTATTAGGTGAAGTAGAATGGATTCGTAAACACATTGATTTAGTTTGTTTAGGAATTATCTTTATTTCAGTTTTCCCAATGATTTTGAATATTTTAAAATCTAAGTTTGGCTCAAAAAATGCGTAATTTCGGCCTAATCGGTAAATCACTTTCTCATTCATTTTCGAAGAATTTTTTTGAAGGGTATTTTTCAACGTACAATATTGAAGCTACCTATGAAAACTTTGAGTTTCAAAATGAAGATGAATTAGCTCTTTTTTTGAAAGAGAAGAAAGTAGATGGTTGTAATGTGACTATACCTTATAAAGAAACAATTATTCCATTTTTAGATGAATTATCTGAAGAGGCAAAGGTTGTAGGTGCGGTAAATACTATTCGTTTAGAAAATGGTCGTTGGATAGGGTATAATACCGATGTGTTTGGATTTAAGCAATCGATCAAACCATTTTTGACTAATAGACACGAAAAAGCATTGATTTTAGGTACAGGAGGCGCTTCTAAAGCAGTCGCTTTTGTATTAAAAGAAATTGGAATAGAAGTGTTGTTTGTTTCACGTAATCCTAAAGGAAGAAATCAGTTTGGATATGATGATCTGAACGAGTACATGGTAAAAGCTTGTAAATTAATAGTAAACACTACTCCAGTTGGAATGTTTCCCAATATTCATGATTGTATTTCTTTTCCTTTTTCTTCATTAACTGAAGAACATTTGGTAGTTGATTTAATATATAATCCTGAAGAAACAGTATTTCTTAAGAAAGCAAAAGAGAACCATGCGATGATTTTAAATGGTGCTTCTATGTTGAAGGAGCAGGCTTTGAAATCGTGGGATATTTGGAATAAATAATGGATATAGTTTCTGCTTTAATTAAACAAGGGAAAAACAAATTTGTAGATTTTATTCCCTCTTGTGAAAATCCACACCATGCTGCAGCATTAATTTCGTCTTTTGCAAATAGGGAAGGTGGAACTTTAGTTGTTGGAGTAAATTCCAAAGGGAAGTTGATCGGTGTATTACCTGAAATGGAAGTACAATTAATACAAGAGGTTGTACAACATTATTTATCAACGCAAATTCAGATTGAAATTGAGCAAGTAGTTGAGAAATTTAAGGTTGCTCTTTTAGTACGAATTCCAGAATGTGATAAGAAATTTTGTGGAGCGATTGACGTGAATGGAGAGCCTCATCATTTTGTTAGAACACACAAAGGGGAGGTGTTTGAATCTACTTTTATCATTGAAAAATCGTGGGTTTATCATCAGAAAGATGCGTTTTTTTCAGAAGAGATCTTTTTGGCATTAAAAGAATTGTTGCAAAATGAAAATCGATTGACGTTGGCTTCTATTTTCAAAGAGATAGACCTGAAAAAATCAGATATAGAAAATACGTTGGCTATTTTGATAGAACAAAAAATAATTGATTTTGAATTTGTTAATCAGAAAGTGTGTTATTATTGGGTAGGAAATTCTTAAATTGAGTACGAACTCGTTCCTGAATCATTTGTTGTATTCTTTCCTCAATATCAAGACTATATTTCAAATAAGTATCGATTTCTTCATTTGTAAACAATCCGATAACCATACCATTTAACTTATTTTTAAGTGCTTGTTCTTTTTTTAGAATGGTTAATATGAATTTTTCCTGTACGATTTCATTTTGTAAATAAAATTCCGGGTTCAGTTTTACAGTATAATTCAGTGTGATTTTATTTAAAGTTTCATTTAAAAATTTCAATATTGGGCGTAAAGTTTTGTGTTGGAATAATTCTATTGGGGAAGTTATTTTCATTTCTTGAAAAGGAATTTCCTCTCTTAATTGCAAAAGTTGTGTTGTTTTTTTCATGTAATATGCTTGTTAAACTTATATAAATAACAACTTGGAAATAGAAATAGTTCAAGAAATATTAGTTTTTGACTGAATTTTTACTTACATTCGATTATTCTTCGTTGAAGGAAGAATTTTTTGTTGAACAAAATTGAAATAACTTATGGGACGACCGCCGACAAAACCTGCTAGATTAAAGGATGGTTTTTATATCGAAGTCAAAAACTCAGGATCTTCTGGTGTTAGAATTAGAAGAGATACAAAAGAGCAGATGTTATTAGCTGCTGAGGAATACGGGAAAAACAAAAATGTTGTTATTCTTGGTGAGATGAGAAACGATAAATGGATTACAGAATAAAAAAAGGTCGGATTAACCGACCTTTTTTTATGTATTGTAGTGTGTGATTATTATTCACTAACAACTTCAAATTTAATAGTTGGTTTAACACCTTTGTGTAAGTTCACTTCAGCTTCGAAAGTACCAACTTCTTTAATAGGCTCATCTTTAATTTTTAAAGATTTACGATCTACGTCGTAACCTGCAGCACGTAAAGCATCAGCTAATTGTACTGTGTTAACAGAACCAAAAATCTTACCGTTTTCACCAACTTTAGTAGCGATTTTAACAGTAACATCAGCTAATTTAGTAGCAAGTGCTTCAGCTTCAGCTAAAATTTTAGTTTCTTTGTGAGCACGTTGTTTTAACATTTCTTCGTGCGCTTTTTTGTTTGAAGGAGTTGCTAAAATAGCATATCCTTGAGGAATTAAGAAGTTACGTCCGTAACCGTTTTTCACAGTTACAACTTCGTCTCTATATCCTAATTTATCTACGTTTTTCTTTAAGATTACTTCCATGACAGTAAAAAATTTATATTATCAACGATTATTTTAACATATCACCAACATAAGGCAAGATAGCTAAGTGACGAGCTCTTTTTATTGCCTTATTTACTTGTTTTTGGTATTTAGCAGAAGTACCAGTTAAACGTCTTGGTAAAATTTTACCTTGTTCGTTTACCAATTTCAACAAGAAGTTAGCATCTTTATAATCGATGAATTTAATACCGCTTTTTTTGAAACGACAGTATTTTTGTTTTTTAATGTCGATGTTAATCGGCGTTAAGTAGCGAATATCGTTTTGTGACATTGTGTTCTAATTTTAAGGTTAAAAATTAAGCTTCTACAGTTTTTCCAGCTTTAGCTCTTCTTTTTTCAGCATAAGCAACATGGTGTGCATCCATCTTTACAGTTAAGAAACGCATTACACGCTCGTCACGTTTGAAAGATAATTCTAAGTCAGCAACTACATGACCTTCTGCTTCGAATTCTACTAAATAGTAAAACCCTGTAGTTTTCTTTTGAATTGGGTAAGCTAATTTTTTCAAGCCCCATTTCTCAGTGTGCTTTAATTTTCCACCAAAGGCAGCAATTTCACCTTCGAATTTTTGCACTGCTTCCTTTGCCTGATCGTCAGACAAAACGGGAGTTAAAATGAAAACAGTTTCGTAATGATTCATAAAAATTTAATTTATGTTTTTAATAAGTCTGCAAATTTATCATTTTATGTCAAAAATAACAAGAGAAAAAATTAAATAAATCATTTACTTTTGATGTGATTCAATAAATAGAAAATGTTTACTACGAAAAAAGATCTTGTTTTTGTTGTTTTGGCTGGTGTTTTTATTACGAATGCAGTTGTTGCTGAATTGATTGG
>JBILUY010000057.1:0-13451 GCA_044370735.1 Crocinitomicaceae bacterium
TATTTTCGCTGCTTTTACTAATTCTCCAGCAACAAATGGATGTACACGTAAAGAAGAAGCTACACTATGCGGTGATTTATCCTGTAAATAATGGACTTTCATCAATTGGCTATACAAGTTATACAACGAACCGATGATTACCACTAACGGTCCAGATTTAGGATTATGTTTGAAATAGGTAATGATTTTCATCGCTTTCAAATAGTCGTTATTTTGAACTGCACTACTTAACTCAAACATATTGTAATCTTTCGAAATACCAATATTTTCCTCAATGTGAATTTCGTTGATGGTAGTTCCTTTTTCAAGAATAATGGATAACTTTTCAATTTCACCTGCAATTCGAGACAAATCATTACCGATACTTTCCGCAAGTAATAAAGCCGCCTTACTGGATATTTGATAATTGACAGAAGCAACATATTTCGTAATCCAATCAACAAGCTGGTATTCTTTGATTTTATCCGAAGTAAATACCACTCCTGCTTTTGAAAATAATTTGGCTACCTTTTTACGTGAATCAACTTTTTTGTATTTATGTGCTAGTACAAACACAGTCGATGGATTTGGATTTTCTAAATAACTCTCTAGTAAATCAATATCCTTCAATTCTTGAGCTTCACGAACCAATACTAATCTACGTTCAGCCATCATTGGAAATCCTTTGGCTTCTAAAACAACCGAACGTACATCTGCGTCTTTTCCATACACTACTGTTTCGTTAAAATCTCTTTCGTGATCTTCTAACACGTTCTCTTGTATTAGTTTCGACAACTTATCAATAAACAAAGGTTCTTCCCCCTGTAACAAATACACCGGTTTAAAATCCTTGTTTTTAATTTGCTGTTGAAGCGCCTTGAAATCCATAATTCAAAGATAGTGTTTTTAGTCAAAAGGCAAAAGGCATTAGGCATTGGGAATACATATTAGTTTTTAGCATTTACAATTCATCATCTATCATTAAACATTATCTTTGCCCTATGGTAATGAAACGCTTAAATCTGCCGATGGCACCACTAAAACTAACACGTAGTGGTGAAACGATTTATGTACATTGCCAAGTACGAAAAAAAAACTTGGTACTCACCCCCGAGGAATGGGTTCGACAACACGTGATTCATTATTTACTTGCTCATATAGAAGTTCCAATTGGTTTGATTGCTACCGAACTCGGAATGAAAATCAACAAACTGAAACGCAGATCTGACGTAGTGGTATATGGTAGGGATAAATCCATTTTATTGTTGGTTGAATGTAAAGCTCCAGAAGTTCCTATAGATGATAAAGTGTTACACCAAGCTGCTCAATATAATTCACATATCAAAGCAAACTATATTTGGCTTTCGAACGGATTAGATCATCATTTGTATCAGATTAATCATCAAACCGTTGAGATTAAAAGATTGGAAGAATTGCCGAGGTATGATGAGTTATGAAATAAAACCATTATTTATTTCTATTTAAAATCCCTTTAATCAAGTTCAAGGTAAAAAATAATAACACAGCTATTAAAATTTCCCAAATACTTAATTTCCAATTATATAAAATCAAATTACCACTAAAAAATAAAGTTGGAATTAAAAATAAAAACCAAATTAATGATTCCAAAAAAACTGCTATAAATATAGATTTAGCATATTTCAATATTAAAAAAGTTTTTAACGTGTTCAGACAAATAAACATAAAAAAGTAAGGTAGATAGATTAATGTACTGATTAAAATAACGTTTGAGTCTCCGTTTTCTCTAATAGAAAAACAACAAAACAGATACAAGAAAAAAACAATTAGCTGTACTAAAATAAATTTGGAACCTTTCATCAAACTTAAATATCTAATTTTTCTTTCTTCCAAGAAACTACCTCTACCCCTCTAGAATAATGAACAAAATTTGGAATAAGACCAAACAATTTTAAATCGCCTATCGTATAATCTACTTTTAAATTTTCGATTTCAATGTTATTTAACTCCCATTCTTTATGATGAATGTCGTATCTGAAAATAGTTGAATTCTGCTGTAAATACAAACAATATCTTTCTGTCAACCATAAATCTAAAACACTTTTATTTGTAATAAAATCTTGAATTTTATAATTTATCTTGAAAGATGAATTATTTTTATCTTGTGCAATATAGTTGCCTTCTTCTCTTTTTATATATGACTTTTTGTAAGGTAAACCAGATAGTGATTTGGCTATAATTGTTGAAATTAACTTACCAGCTTCAATATTCAAAAAATAAACCCCTTTTTTCCCTTGATATTCTACATACGTTCTTACATTTATCTCATCAAAATTGGAAATAAAACTTACAGATGGAAAAAATCTAGGTCTAATCTTTTCCATTGTAAATGCAACCAAGGAAACATAGTATTTACCATCAAATGAATCAAGAACTAATTTTTCCGGAACTAATTTTCTTAATATATCAAAAGATATTTCCCAATGTAAAAAAATCGCTCGATTCCATTCTTGATAATAGACCCAATTTCCCTTTGGTAATTCATAAGGACGGTGAGGAGTTTCAATTAATAATTCTTCAATTTTATTCATGAATTTTCTTTTTATTTATCAAATACTCGAAATCAACAACTGTCATTCCCCACAATTTCATCATTTGTTTTGCAATTAATTTATCCCCTTCAAAAGAAATTTGAAGTTTGTCTTTAAATGAAGGAATATATCGAGACCAAATTTGTTCTTTAGAATCTTTCATCAAAAAATAGAAACCAGCATCACCAAAATGATTGCCACTCGCATCTAAAATTAGATCTCCTTGTCGATTAACAGTTGGCTTTAGTAAAACTGTTGCACTACCATTGGGCAAAGGAAAGATAGTTTTTACATAGGTCTCGCCATTAAGTAGTTCGGTAATACCATAAATCCCAGTGTAAATCACTTTTTGTGATTTATGTAAAGATCTTATCCAAAAGGTATATTTTACTTTTTTAGTATCCGGGAAAATTAATTGAATAATTTCACTTTCTAATGTTTCGTTGTTTTTTTTATTTGATAGAGGGATATTTAATTGATTAATTCGATTACTAAAGAATATTTTTAAAAGCCAACCAAAAAACCTAAAAAAAGAATTCCATTTTACAGTAAGATCTAACTCATAAGAAGCTGTATTTTGATAAAAATCTATGATACTAACATCTAATCTATCAAAATCATCTTTTTGGTTAATCAACGACTTCATATCAGAAATCAATCCGGATGAATTCGTTTTCACAATCATTAAATTTTCTTTATCTGCTAGTTGTTGAATAAATTCTTTACCAATTCCATTCAAGTTCCCAAAAGGTCCTAGTAACCATTCACTTTGAGAAAAATCTAATTTTCGTCCTCTCCAAATCACCCACTGTTGGGAAAACCAATCTTGGAATTTTTGAAAAGGAAAAGCGATAGACATAAATTTAATGTTAAATGATTAATGTTTAGTGTTTAATTAATGTGTAAGATTATTTATTTTTCCAAGTGCCATGTTCTGAAATAAGTTTAAAACGCAGTGTTGTAAATTCAAAGTGAAAATCTTTTCTATTTCTTTCTTTCATTGCATCACTATGTCGTTTGGGATGAGGCATTTTAGAATGCCCGTGAACCATATCTGTCATTTCTTTTTGTGATTTCCAAATTGAAAATGTGGATACGACGTTTGGTAAAGACATAGATGCAAGTGACAATATAGTACCTTGATGATCTCTAACTAACATTTCTGCAGGTCTTCCCCATTTTATAAATCTAGGAATTTGTAAAAATTTCATTCTAGCAATTGTCACTGCAATCACACTCCCTTCTTCAATATTACTATTTTCATTGTTTTCAGGAATTTTAAACTTTGAAATTGAACCCCATTGTCTAACAAAAGAAAGTTTTACATACCAACCCTTATCCAATAATTTTCCTAATTGTGTGTTTTGCATAAATTGATCAAGGTCCTGTTCAGAATGCCATTGAGCAAAAAATGCAACTTGTCTAATCATTATTCTTTTCCAAGAAAATATAGGAGAACCTAATGTCATAACATTCATTCGTTCAGCATGGATTAAACCTTGATATTTAGCAATTGGTAAAAAACTTAATCTAATTCGTTGAATAAGTGAAAGTCTGACAAGATGATATGAAAAAAAAGACATAGATTAAAAATAAAAAAAAACCGTCTCAAATGAAACGGTTTCTTTAAAATATGAAGTAAGAATCTTATTTTTTCTCTTCTTTAGCACAACAAGCTTTTTTCTTTCCTTTTTTGCACTCTTTTTTAGATTCACATTTTTTATCTTCTCCTTCTTTCTTGCAACATTCTTTTTTGCAATCTTTTTTACAAGCCTCTTTTTCTTGATCGCAACAATTTTCAGTGCAAGCACATTTGTGACCATTTACTTCTGAAGCTAAAACTGAAGTAGAAGACGTTGCAAATAAAGCAACTAAAGACAAACTTAAAACTAATTTTTTCATATCGCGGTGGTGTTAGTGTTTACGCTAAATTACGATTTAATTTGACAATTCGCCAATTTTGGTAATCCTTCCTTTCACAACTTCACCAATTTTAACATTTATTTTGGTATCTAATGGTAAAAACAAATCGATGCGTGAACCAAACTTGATAAAGCCGTATTCTGAACCTGTTTCAACCTTTTGTCCTGGCTCAACGTAATAGCAAATTCTTCTTGCTACAGCTCCTGCGATTTGTCTAAATAACACTTCTTTACCAGATTTATGTTCCGTTACTACTGTAGAACGTTCGTTATCTGTTGAGCTTTTTGGATGCCAAGCAACTAAAAATAATCCTTTATGGTATTTTACATATTTAATCAAACCTGAAATCGGATTAAAGTTCGCGTGTACATTTAACGGTGACATAAAAATAGAAACTTGAATTCTTCTGTCATTAAAGTATTCGTTTTCCTCTGCCTCTTCAATTACTACTACTTTCCCATCAGCAGGACATAAAATATCATTTTCACCAAAAATAGGAGTTATGTTTGGCACTCTAAAAAACTGAATTACCAAGTAATAGAATACTAATAATACTAAAGTAATCAAGGCAAATAACCAAGTCCACCCCAATGATTTCCATAAATAAAAGTTTCCAAGTTCAAGCACACCGATAATCACGGTAGCAATTGCAATAATTAAATAACCTTCTCTGTGTAATTTCATTTCTTAAAAAATTTCGACAAAAATATAAATATTAATTGGTTAACGGGCAATAAATTCAGTGTAGATTGTCCACCAACAAAAGAAGAACGGGATTGTAAACAAGGCCGCATCAAAACGATCTAAAATCCCACCGTGTCCTGGAAGAATATTTCCAGAATCTTTTATATTCAGACTTCTTTTAAATAAAGATTCTAATAAATCACCAAAAATGGCTCCTGGAACAATAATAATCGCGGCAGGGATCCAGAAAACAACGCCTCGCGTTGGATCAAAATAAGCAAAAACGAAACCAATCAACACAGTCAATACTATACCTCCAATGGTACCTTCCCATGTTTTTTTCGGAGAAATACGCTCAAACAATTTGGTTTTACCAAAGAAACGACCTGATAAATAAGCGAAAGTGTCATTCGACCAAATCAACACAAACATACCAATTAACTGTATTACAGATTCAGTATCTTCCACACGAATTAAAATAAGTAAGAAAAAAGGGATTACTAAATAGAAAAATCCAAATATTTGAATTCCGATATTTACTAATGGATTTGTTTTCTTACGCCATAACTCCGAAACAAAAAGCAATAAAAACAAGGGGATTATTAATGCAAAAACAATGTCCATGTTCCACAAACCTAAAGCACCAGGAATCATCAATGCAAAAATGGAAAAAATAACAATCGATGGTACTTGCCATTTTATCTGCACTATTTTATTCTCCTTAAATAATTTGAAATATTCGATAATTCCAAGTAATAAGAATAAAGAAAAAACACCAATTGTTAAAAATTCATTGGCATAGATTGAAAAAACAATCAATGCTACAAAAATAGCTCCTGTGATTGCTCGCTGAAGTAAGTTATTCATATTCTAAATAAAAAAAGGCTGCTCAATTGAACAGCCTTCAAAATTAATGATTTTAAAATTTATTCTACTGAATTTTCTTCATTCGATGGATTTTCAGGAGAATCATCTACAACCGATACTTCTGAATTATCTTCAGTAGATGCAGTTTGTGTATTTTCTAATTGTTCAATTTGTTGAGAAATCGGTTTTTCAATCACTGGTACTTCTTCTTCTTTTTCCCAAGGTCTCTTACCGAAAATCGTTTCTAAATCTTCTTTGAAAATCACCTCTTGTTCCAATAATTTTTCTGCTAATTGTATTAATTTATCTTTATTATCAGTAAGAATTTGTAAAGCTCGTTGATATTGTGTTTCAATAATTTTACTTACCTCTTGATCCATAATACGAGCAGTTTCATCGGAATATGGTTTTGTAAACGCATCTCTACCTTGAGAATCGTAATAAGAAATATTTCCTACTTTTTCGTTTAAACCATAGATAGAAACCATTGCATATGCTTGTTTCGTAACTTTTTCCAAATCACTTAAAGCACCTGTAGATATTTTTCCAAACATCAATTGCTCCGCTGCTCTACCTCCTAATGCTGAACACATTTCATCCAAAATTTGCTCAGTTGTAGTAATACTTCTTTCTTCTGGCAAATACCAAGCAGCACCTAAAGATTGTCCTCTTGGAACGATCGTTACTTTTACTAATGGAGAAGCATATTCTAACAACCATGAAGTTGTAGCATGTCCTGCTTCATGGAAAGCAATCGAACGTTTTTCAGATTTAGTAATGATTTTATTTTTCTTTTCTAAACCTCCAACGATTCTATCTACAGCATCTAAAAAATCTTGTTTTTCAACGCTTGTTTTGTTGTGCCTTGCAGCAATTAAAGCAGCTTCGTTACACAAGTTAGCAATATCAGCTCCTGAGAAACCAGGAGTTTGTTTTGCTAAAAACTCAATATCAATCGCTTGATCTAATTTGATGGGTTTTAAATGAACCTCAAAAATGGCTTTACGTTCATTAATATCTGGCATATCGACATAAATCTGACGATCAAAACGACCTGCTCTCATTAAAGCACTATCAAGAACATCTGCACGGTTAGTTGCAGCTAAAATAATGACACCTGAATTAGTCCCAAAACCATCCATTTCAGTTAATAACTGATTCAAGGTGTTTTCACGCTCATCATTCGAACCAAAACTATTGTTTTTTCCTCTTGCCCTACCTATTGCATCAATTTCATCAATAAAAATGATTGAAGGCGACTTTTCTTTCGCTTGTTTGAATAAATCTCTTACACGCGAAGCACCAACACCAACAAACATTTCCACGAAATCCGAACCTGATAAAGAAAAGAAAGGAACTTTTGCTTCACCAGCTACCGCTTTTGCTAGTAATGTTTTTCCTGTTCCTGGAGGCCCTACCAATAAAGCTCCTTTAGGAATTTTGGCTCCTAAATCAGTATAACGCTTCGGATTTTTAAGGAATTCAACAATTTCTTGAATTTCTTCTTTTGCACCTGTTAAACCTGCAACATCAACGAAAGTAACGTTTGTAGATTTTCCTTTATCATATAATTGCGCACGTGATTTACCAATATTAAATATTTGGCCACCGCCACCGCCGCCACCGCCGCCCATACGACGCATAACGAACATCCAAATTAATACCAAAATTAAGATTGGAGCTAAGAAACCTAAAATATCAAACAAGTAATTTCTTTCCTCTTTCAAGTCATACTCTACAGGTCTTTTTCCTCTTTGTTTCAATGACTTATTTACTTCACTAACTTCTTGTTCAAAAGTACCAACATCAGCGATTTCCATTTGAATAATTGGAGTTCCAGTATTCATCCCTTTTGAAAGGTTTTTGTATACTTTCTTTAAGGGTGTAAATTCAGATCTATTTGAATTCAACACAAAGTTTACTCCCTCTTTATTCAATCTGAAATCAACTCGTTGACGATTTACAATAGATACATTCGTAACATAATTTGAATCTGCTAATTCAATAAAAGCATCTCTACTTGAGAATTTCACTTCATTTATTCCGCTCATATAAAACTGAACAAGAATAATTGATACGGCTATAATACCGTAAATCCAATATACATTAAACGATACTTTTTTTCTGTTATCGTTGTTATTGTTATTATCTGCCATGATTAAAAAATGAAATAATATTAATCTAGATTAGGAATATCTGTTCTTTGAGCATCAGCCCATAGATCTTCTAAATCATAAAAAGAACGCGCATCTCTTTGAAAGATATGTGCAACTACACTTACATAATCCATCAAAACCCATTCTGATGGTCCTTTACCTTCAGCTCCCCAAGGTCTTTCTTGTAATTCTTTTCTTACAAAACGACTGACAGCACTATTAATACCATCAACATGTGTTGTAGAATCACCTGAACATATCACGAAAAAATCAGTAACTCTATTTTGAATCCCTCTTAAATCTAATACAGTAATATCCTTTGCTTTATTTTCTTGCATACCTTCCACAATGGCGTCGCAAAGGATTTTTGAGTCTATATCTTTAGCTATTTTATACATTCTACGAATTTAATGAAACAAATCTAATTAATTTTAATTTTACAACGTTATAAATTAACAATTACTAACGATGATCGGTTCGGAAATAATACATTTTAAACGTGTGGATTCAACTAGCAATTATGTTGCCACATTGTTAAAAGAGACAAAAGCTGTTAACGGAATGGTAATTTTGGCAGACGAACAGTCGGATGGCCGAGGACAAAGAGGGGCAAAATGGCAGTCTTCACCTGGAGAAAATTTATTATTCTCTTTTTATATCCAATATCCATCGTTAGCAATCCTGCATCAACAATCGATAACACATGCTACAAGCTTAGCCATTACTCATTGTTTGAATTATTTTAACATCGATGCAGCTATCAAATGGCCAAATGATATCGTAATCGGAAATAAAAAAATAGCAGGAATATTAATTGAAAATCAATTTCAAGGGAAAAACATCAAAAGTAGTATTATTGGTATCGGGTTAAATGTTCTTCAGAAAAAATTTGACATCATCAATAGCACAAGTATTATCAACGAAACGGAACAAGAAATTACACTTAAGAACGTTTTTAACCGACTTATTTTTGAATTAAATCAAACCTTTAACCTTATTGAACAAAATTCTTTTTCAATTTTATCCAAAAAATATAGGGAAAACCTTTGGCTTTTAGACACAACATCAAGTTTTCAATTAGAAAACGAAACAATTTTCAAAGGGATTATTAAAGGAACAGATGAGGTTGGTAGGCTTCAAATTTTTAGAGAAGATCTAAATAAAATAGAAACTTTTGATTTGAAAGAAATTAAATTTATTGAGCGTAATGCTCAGTAAGTTTTTGAGCCATAGTCTCAAATAAATTTTTTAATGGTTTTTCAGCAATTAACTGAATCATTTTACTCACTTTGGCGTCAAAAACTAAATTCCCTTTAGTTAGATTACCTTCATCAGAAAGATTTACAGTTAAAGTAAAAGGAAATGGTGACTTTACACCTGACTTTAATACTAATTGATTGGGAGAAACATCTGATAGATATTCCATCGGGATGATAATACCTCCTTGAACTTTGAAACTACAATGGTTATTAGAAGCTTCCCAATCTTTTATTTTATCAAGGGGTAATAAATGATAGAGATTAGATACATCTCTAAGAAAAGAGAACACCTCACTAATCGGTGCGTTTGCAATAGCAGGTGTACTCTCAATTATCATAAACTATTTATTCCAGTTAGCGGGATCCTGTCTCCAAGATTGTAATGACTCTACATCGGCTTCAGAAATGTAATCATGTTTAACCGCTTGTGTCATTAAATAATCGTAGTTCGTTAATGTTTCAAACGGACATTTTGCATTTGAAAAATTTTCTGAAGCAATATCAAACCCATAGCTAAAAATTGCCACTAACCCTTTAACTTCACAACCTGCCGATCTTAACGCTTCAACTGCTTGTAAGCTGCTTCCTCCAGTAGAAATTAAATCCTCAATCACAACCACTTTTTGTCCTGGCTCAAAATCACCTTCAATTTGGTTTCCTAAACCATGTGCTTTTGGTGAAGTACGAACATAAACAAAAGGTAATCCTAATTCTTGAGCAACTAAGGCTCCTTGAGCGATACCACCAGTAGCAACCCCTGCTATAACATCGGGTTTTCCAAACTTCTCAATAATCACATCAGCATATGACTGACGAATAAAAGTTCTTATTGTCGGATACGACAATGTTTTTCTATTATCACAATAGATTGGAGACTTCCACCCAGACGCCCATGTAAACGGATTTGCAGGCTGTAATTTTATTGCTTTAATTTGCAATAAGAATTCGGCAACTTTTAATGCTCTTTCGTTATTCAAAATCATATTACAAATGTATAAAGTTTTTATTCAAAATAAGCCCTTGATTTTTGTTTCCGAGGCAGAATTTCTAAATTTTAATGGTATTCTTATAAAAGAAAGTATTGCATTTAATGATAGAAATCTAATTGACAATCTTTTAAAACTTTCAAACAGCGATACTCCAGTTTTTATTTTGTGTGAAAATGCAGAAAAAAGTTTTCAACTATTTTTTGAAAACTATGAAAAAGTAGAAGCCGCTGGAGGTATTGTTAAAAGAAAGAATAGCTACCTATTCATCAAACGAAATGGAGTTTGGGACATTCCAAAAGGAAAATTAGAAAAGGACGAAACCCCTGAAATCGGTGCCGTTAGAGAAATTGAAGAAGAATGTGGAATTAAAAATCCGAACATTGATTTTCCAATTACAATCACTTATCACACATACGAATACAAAGGACTTCCCACATTAAAAAAAACTTATTGGTATGCTCTAAATTATATGGGGCCGAAACAAGTAACCGCTCAGTCAGAAGAAGGTATTACAAAGGTATCATGGAAAAAAATTGATAAATTTTCTAAACTTTTAACAAATACCTACGCATCTATTGAAGATGTTATTCGTCAATTTATTGAAAAAAGTAACATAACTTTAGAAATCTGATTAAATTTGAATTATAAAAAATAAAAACAATGAAAAAGGTACTTGTAATATTAATGCTTTGTGGAGGATTTACAACAATTGTAAACGCACAAGAAAAACCTAAGACAGAAGTTAAAGCAAAAAAGAAGAAAAAGGAGCCAATCACATTTAAAACTTTAACAATTGAGCGTTTAGACATTCCTTATGGAGCTGATGAAACATTTACTTTTACCTTTAAAAACACAGGGAAAGAACCTATTATTGTTTCCAATGTTCAAACAAGTTGTGGTTGTACAACTGCAAAAAAACCTGACGCTCCAGTTGCACCAAAAAAATCAGCAGATATCTCTGTGAAGTACGATACAAAACGTGTTGGACCTTTCACAAAAACAATAACAGTGACTACAAATGTTGGAGAACCAATAGTACTTACAATCAAAGGAAATATTTTACCACAAAACAATAATACTCCTGCTCCTTCAACTACACCTGCACCAACACCTAAATACGAATAAACTGAACTTTTTAGTAAATTCTATTAATAAAAAAAAGCTTCCAAATGGAAGCTTTTTTTATTACTACATCTTATTTGGAGCCTCAATCCCCAAAAGCTTCAATGATCTCGCGATAATATTTGCTACGTTTTTACTTAGAATTAATCGTAAATTTTTAATTTCCAAATCCTTTTCAATTAATACCGGAACAGCTTGATAAAAATGATTGTAAGCCTTAACCAATTCAAATAAGTAATTTGCAATTACAGCAGGTGAATAATTATCGCCTGCTTCTTTAATCACAGATGGATATTGGTTTAATAACTTTATAATCTCTTTTTCTTCAGGTCCTAAATTTGCATTTTGATACGAACCTATTTCACCTGCTTTTGATAACAATGATTGAATTCGAGCGTGAGCATATTGTAAAAAAGGTCCTGTATTTCCATTCAATTCTATTGATTCTTCAGGATTAAACATCATACGCTTTTTAGGGTCAACTTTTAATAAATAATATTTTAACCCACCCATTCCAATCTGACGAAATAAGTTTTCTTTCTCCTCAATTGACATTCCCTCTAAATGTCCTCTTTCGCTTGTCATTTCTTTTGCAGATGAAATAACCTCTTCCATTAAATCATCGGCATCAACAACAGTACCTTCACGAGATTTCATTTTACCAGAAGGTAAATCTACCATCCCATATGACAAATGATAACATTTATCAGCCCAAGAATATCCTAATTTTTTCAATATTAAGAACAACACTTTAAAGTGGTAATCCTGTTCGTTTCCAACCGTATACACCATCCCTTCCATGTCCTCAAAATCTTTTTTGCGATCTAATGCAGTACCTAAGTCTTGAGTCATATAAACCGCGGTACCATCTGAACGCAAAACTAATTTTTCATCTAAACCATCAGAAGTCAAATCAACCCAAACAGAACCATCTTGTTTACGATAAAAAACACCTTTACTTAATCCATCATCCACTAAATCTTTACCAAGTAAATAAGTCTCTGACTCATAGTATAGTTTATCAAAATCAACCCCCATCATTTTATAAGTCGAAGCAAAACCATCATAAACCCATCCATTCATCGTGCTCCATAATAAATAGGTCTGTGGATCTCTAGCCTCCCATTTGACTAACATTTCTTTTGCATCTCTTAAGAGAGAAGTTTCATTTTTTGCTAATTCTTTTATTTTAGAATTAATATCAGCAACTGCTTTTTCATCCTTTCCTTCACGAGCTAGCACAAACTTGTTGAATTGCTCAACTGTTTCCGGTCTAATCCCATCAAAATTGCCAGTTTCCCATTGTGAAATTAATTCTTTAGCCTCTGCATTAAAATGTTTGTCAAATTCTACATAATACTTCCCTACAAGTTTGTCCCCTTTCAAGCCGGTATTTTGAGGCGTTTCTCTCTCTCCTTTTTCATTCAATGGTGAAAAACGTTCCCAAGCCAACATACTTTTACAAATATGTATACCTCTATCATTAATAATTTGTGTTTTAATTACTTTATGTCCATTCGCTTTTAAGATTTCGGCAACTGAATACCCTAAGAAATTATTACGTAAGTGGCCTAAATGCAATGGTTTATTTGTATTCGGTGAAGAATACTCAACTAGAATTGTTCCTTTGGAATTTGAATCTTCCCATCCAAAAAATTCATTCGTTGAAATCGCTGAAAGTTGCGCTTTCCAATAATCTGGCTTTATAACAATATTTAAAAAACCTTGAATTACATTAAACTTTTCAATTTCAGTAATATGTTGAATTAACAACTCTCCCAATTTTTGTGCTGCATCTTGCGGAGAAATTTTCCAAATTTTAGCAAATGGAAAAGCAACCAATGTTAAATCTCCTTCAAATTCTTTTCGAGTTACTTGAAATTGAATGTTTTTTTCTTCGAT
>JBILUY010000245.1:0-3729 GCA_044370735.1 Crocinitomicaceae bacterium
ACTCTAGTGATAATGGAGTTTTTGTTGTTTTAGAGCGTTTGATTTGGATTTTTTGTCCTAAATTGTTTGTCATAAATATTTTAAATTTCCTCTATAATGTAGTTATTTTTGCCACCTAATAAAAAGCATAAAAATTGACTTTAGATTTAAAATTACTTCTTTTTAAAAATAAGTTTCGAAGAAGTATCATATTTCTAATTGATTGCTTAATTGAAAAATCTTTAATAATTTTTAATTAAATTTATAACAAGATGAACTTTATTGTTGGCATCAGATGTGGTTTTAACATAATATGAATTTGCAGTTAATAATTTACCACATTCTGTTGAAGTTAAAGCTTCAAGTGTTTTAAATTGCCTAATTTTAATGTTTTTTATCATAAATTTAAAAATAATCTAATTTTAATTAGAATAAACCTCCATCTATATTGGAGCGTTTAATTACTTGGCTTGTTGGTATTGTAAAGTTTGAAGAAGTAACACTCTGACTAGTGCTGTCAACTGTAAAGCCGTCATCAACCACCTGACCAAATTTTCCGAAAATGGCAATATTTTTCTCTAAAAAATTTTGCACTTTATCCATTTTATTTGCTTGAATATTTTCCATTCCAGGTTCTGTATCAAAAATCTCAACTGGCGAAACATTAATTATAAATTGAGGCTGAACGATTGAGGAGAAAAAATTTCCTGCAAATGCTCCTTCTTTTATTTGAATTCTCGCATTATTAATTGTTAAAAAATCATTGAACCAATTAACTCTGTCAAATGTGAATGGATTTGTATTTACAACAGTGTAAATTCCATTCTCAGCCATATTTGCCTGCCCTAAAAGTAAAAATGTTTTACCATTTGAGATTAACGAAGCTCCGTCAATTTGAGTGTTACTTAAAACTGGAAAGGTGATGTTTGATTTAGTTGCATAATTCACAATTAAATCTCTCACAGTTCCTACAATATACTTTTCAAGTCTTATTATTTTGTCGTTTATTGCTTGATCTATAGCCATAAATTTAATAATTATTTAATAGTTTTTTATTTTATATTTGTAAATCCCATCTTACTGGTCTTATTTTCAATAAACTTGGATTTGAGTCATTCCATTTAAATGAAACAGAAACTGAGTTGGTAGAGTTTACATTTTCTATATTGTGATACTCTACAAATGCATCTCCATTATGCATTTTAATTTTATCTTTATCAGGTGATTTAATTGTTAAACCTTCAATAAGATTATTTTTAGAAAGAGAAATTGTATAGACGTCTTGGTCATAATCAGCTGAAGGTCTAGCTGCTTTTAATAAATTTGGTAGACAAATCACAAGCCCAGTATATTCCCCATTAAGTTTCTCTTTGTTTATAAACTGAGGTGGAACTATATTTACATTAAACATCTTGGACTCTATATTAAATGTATATTGATTAGTAATCGAGCTTTGTAATCTATGCTCTGGATAGGAATTGAATCTTGAAATATCAACAACAGACCTTAAATATATTAGGTGTTGGTAGTCATCATTTGATAGCAATCCAGCACTTCCCGTGTCTGCAAGTTGTAGGTTAACATTCCATAAAGAAAAAATTTTAGAAAAAGTGTATTTTTCATCTTTGAGCTCTATTTTAAGATAATCAGGTTGATTCTCATCTTTAGGTATTTTGATTATTGATTTAGAGTTTTCTACTGTAAAGTATTGCTCAACTTTCATAACAGCGTAACCATATTGATTGATAAAAGCTTTCATCTGTGAATCTATATCTATAATTGTCTCTTGAGTAATAATGCCCTCTTCTGGTACTAGATAAAATTTCGCTTCTGTATTTATTGTTGGAAAAATAAATGTTAAGCGATTACGAAAATTCTTAATATTATCATTTATAACTGATGTCATACCTGTAAGGATAGAATCAACTCCAGCATAAACATCCTCTATTTGATTTTTGATTTTTATATCAAATCCAACACAATCCGTTGCAATAACTAAATTACCTCCAAGGAGAGTATTAGAATTATCAGATATTATTTGTAAATATGAATCTGATTCAGAAATTGGAACTGTATTTTGATAGCTAATAATAAAATCCTTCTCAAGCACAGAAGAGTAATCAACTGCTTTAAATTTTACATCTTTATTTGCTCCATAAAGCTTAATACTTTTTGTAATAACGGAATTATAAATTGTTAACCCCGAATGACATTCTAGATTTTCAATTTTGCAATTTTCTAAATAGATTGAACTTGTTTTAAATGTTGTTTTAAGATTTGTAAATGTTACGGAATCTGGTCTTGAAACTACAATAATTGCAATCTCTTTATTTAGCAAATCAATTGTTAAATTTCCTATTGTATCTCCTGAACCTTTTATGTAAATAGTGCCTTTATCTTTAATTTTGCTTAAAGCATGTTCTACAGTTTGAAATGGAGAGAGTATGGTTCCAGTGTTTGCATCCAAGCCATTCTTTAAGTCAATATAAATATTATATTCATCAAGTGTTTCTAAAGTTGATATTTTCACTTTATTACCTTCTGGAATAATTTTTATATTTTCGCCTGCCGTTACTAGTCTATTCACCTTTATTTGAGTTTCCGATAACAGAGAGTCACTTCCTAACCCAGCATATCCACTTGGTTTATCTTTTTGCGATTTATCTTCTTTAGTATTTAAGGAATCATCAATTTCTGTTTTTATATAAGTATCTACTTTGTCTGCTTTTAAGTTTAGGGCATTTTGTGTAGCATTTGATATAGGAAGTGATGTTAAAGTTGTTTTTGCTTTCGTGTTACTGTTGTCACTATCTTCTATTAATAGAATATCATTTGCTTTAGGGTTAAGTTTAGTTGTAAAGGTGTTAAAGTCTCCTGCTGTTCTTTTTAACTGTGCATCATCTGTAACGTTTGTAAGACCTATATCTGTTTTAGTAATTGTTACAACTCCTACCTTTCCATTAACAGAAGTTACACTTTCTGTGTTATCTATTTTATCCCAAGTTGTTCCATTGTAAATTATCCAGTCTCCTATTTTCCAATCATCAATTCCATCAATTGTGGTAGAGCCTGCAACAGAAACTTTGTAATAATCTCCTGAAAATGAAGTTGCGTTTGGCAATGTTGGAGTGTTAGTACTTGCATCCCATAAGCCTTTGTATTTAAGAGAACTTACAATAGAATCAGGAAGATTTGCTGTAGATACTTTTCCGTTCAAATCAAGTTTTAGTAATTGATTAGAACCATTAAATATATTTCCTTGAATAGTTACGTTACTTGAAAGTCTTGCATCACTTAAAGTTCCTGTAGATATATTAGAGGCACTTGTTGTGTCTACATTTTTTACATTTGCAAGGTCTACTGCCTCTTTATTTAATTCTTGCCATGTTTTATCTCCTCTTAGGTATTGAGTTGTTGTTCCTGCCACTATTGTATTTTCTTTAGTGTTTAAGGAAGCATCAATTTCGGTTTTGTTATAAACTTCTGTTTTTGTATAAGTATCTACTTTATCTGCCTTTGTATTAAGAATAGAGTTAACATCAGTAGTATTAGCTTTTTCATTTAATTTTGTATCAACTTCTATTTTTGTGTAGGTTGTTGTTTTATCTGCTTTTGTATCAAGAGCATTTTGTGTAGCATTTGATATAGGAAGTGATGTTAAAGTTGTTTTTGCTTTCGTGTTACTGTTGTCACTATCTTCTATTAATAGAATATCATTTGCTTTAGGGTTAAGTTTAGTTGTAAAGGTGT
>JBILUY010000282.1:0-2897 GCA_044370735.1 Crocinitomicaceae bacterium
TCTTCTTGATCTATATTATAAATTGTAATTAGTTCAACTTTATTATTTATTAATTGTACCTTTCCAAATGCTTCATTTGCTAAATTAAAATTCTTTTCAATTCTATTTGGATCTGTTGCAAAAAGAATGATTTTGTTTTCTAAACTTAAATTTAATTCTTTTCGACATTCCAATTTATTTTTTGGAATGAATAAATTAAAATCTACTCCATTTGGTAGAATTGTTGATTTTGTATTTTTAAAAAGCTTATTGTGAATGTTTTTAGATTTACATATGGTATGATTAAAAATAAATTTGGCGAAAAATTTAGATGTAAACCTTAATAATTTTTCGATGAAAGAATTATTGATGTTATTACCTAAAATATCACTACCCATAAATGAAACTATCAATTTTTCATTTTTCTTTGCAAAAAAGGCAGTTATACCACATAAACTATAATGTGCATGTATTACATCATAGTTTTTAGATTTTAATATATCTTTTAATGGTTTAATAGATTTTAAATAGGATTTAATTCCTCCACCTGAAATTGAAAAATAGTCAACTGAAATTCCTTTATCTATTAAAGAATTCCCTTGAGACAAAACTATGTTACTTATTCTATTTTTATGGTTTCCGCTTGAAACAAATAATACATTCATTTTATAAGAATTTCTGTAACATTAATAAACTCCACAAAAAGTTTCCATTATCTTTTATGCCTTTTTTATTCTCCAGAATAATTTGTTCAATAACACTTGTATTTAGTTCTTTAATGTTTAATAAATTATTTAAATAAACATCAAAAGAGTCGTTTTTGAACCATTCTCTTAATGGAACACCAAAACCTTTTTTAGGTGCATTTAATATTTCATTTGGTAGTTCCTTTCCTATAGTTTTTCTTAAAATTGATTTTTTTTCAAATCCTTTAAGTTTTACGTTTTTATGAACTTTTACCATAAATTCAATCAATCTATAATCAAGGAATGGAAGTCTTGTTTCAATGGAATGTGACATACTCATTCGATCTACTTTTTTTAGATAATCATCAGGTAGTTTTTGTTTAAAATCAGAATACATCATTTTATAAAAATCATCTTTAACATTCAATGAATTGTAAAATTCTGATATGTGATCTTCTATTGTAATAACTTTTTTGTCTCCAATTAATGCTTTTATTGTTCCATAATCAGTATAAGCCATTTTTTTGATCATTCTTGTTTGATAATCTAAATTGGCATGTGAACTGAAATTGTAAAATTTATTTAATTTATAACGAATTTTATTACTTGTAAAAGGTGATAAAGTATTTAATAATTTCGGTATAGTATGTTTAATTGAATCTGGTAATATTTGATATTTTTCAGTAAGTTTTAATCCTAAATAAGAATTGTATCCTGATAAAATTTCATCACCACCATCACCAGTTAAAACCATTTTAACTTTTTCAGAAGCAAATTTTGAGACATAACCCGTCGGTATAGCAGAAGAATCACCAAATGGTTCGTCTAAATAATGGGCGATAGTATTAATTGAATTTTCAAAAGAATCTTGTAATACAAAATTTAAATGGTGGTTTGTATTAAATTTTTTAGAAACTAAATCTGCTAGAAAAGATTCGTCATATGATTTATCTTTAAAACCGATTGTAAAAGTTTCAATTGGATTATTTGAAATTTTTGCCATAGTTGCTACTACAGCGGAAGAGTCTAATCCACCACTAAGAAATGCACCAAATGAAACATCTGATCTCATTCTAATTTTTACAGAATCATCAAAGAGTTCATTAAATGTTTCGTAAACGTATTTTTTATCTTCGATCATTTCTTTTTCATTGATCTCAGGTAAATCCCAATATTTAATTTCGTTGACTTTTCCGTTTTCTACTTTTAAAAAATGACCGGGTTTTAATTTGAAAACATTTTTGTAAAATGTATATGGTGAAGGTATGTATGTATAGAATAAATACAATTCTAATAATTCTAGATTTTGTTCAAATTCAATTCCATAATTTTTAATTGATTTAATTTCAGAACCAAAAACTAAAGTGTTATCGAAAATTGTATAATGTAAAGGTTTTTCACCTACGCGATCTCTACTTATAAATAACACATTTGTTCGTTTGTCAAAAAGGCTAAATGCCCACATTCCATTAAACTTATTTTGACAATCAATACCCCATTCTAAATATGAATTAATTATAACTTCTGTATCACTATCCGTTCTAAAATGATATCCTTTTTTTAACAGTTCATTTTTTAGTTCAATGTAATTATAAATTTCTCCATTAAATGATAAAATTATGTTTTCATCATTACTTAGCATGGGTTGTTTCCCACTTTCTAATCCGATGATAGATAATCTTCTATGACCTAAAGCTAAATTTTCATGAATGAAAAATCCTTCACTATCAGGACCTCTGTGTGAAATCACATCAGTCATTTTTTTGATTCGATCAAAATTTGCATTTTTATCTTTATCAAAATGTATATATCCAGTTATTCCACACATACTTAATCTATAATATTTGAATAAGTTTTAGATATTTCTTGAATATGAGCTTCTATAGAAAAAGATTTTAATGCTTTTTCAAAAGCGGCTTCTACTTTATTGTTTTTTTCAACTAAATCAAGTTTTATTTCTTTAAATAATTTTTCAATAAAGTCATTTATATTTTTACTTTCAAAAATTGTAGCATATTTACCATTTTCTGAAATTTCTAAAAATGGTTTTAAATCATTCATTATAACAGGTGTTCTTAATAACATTGCTTCTACAATTGCAATACCAAAAGTATCGTGATTTGAGGAGTATGTAAAGTAGTCTAATGATTTAATTAATTCATTTATATTGTCTCTTTCACCTACAAAATGAATGTTTTTTAACAAGTTATTTTTCACACAAAAATCATAACA
>JBILUY010000058.1:0-13323 GCA_044370735.1 Crocinitomicaceae bacterium
GATCTCTATTCAATTGGATTAATCAATACTATTAATCCATATGAAATATTAAAATATTCAGAAACAAATGGTATAAATCATAACATTGAAAATATAGACATTATCAATAAATGTAAAATTTGGGATAATAAATTTGGAATTAAATTTTTAGGAATTGGGTTTGATTTCTGTGAATTTGAAATTATAGATAAAGACATTAATTATAAAATTTTAGCAAAAGAGATCTATGAATTTTGTCCTGATGTTGTAGATCAAGGAACAGAAACAATTGAAGAACTAGAAAAACAGATAAAATCAGAAGGTAAAGTATTTTTATGGTGGGATTAACTTCCTCCCCCTTAATCCCCCTCCAAAGGGGGAAACTTAAAATTACTACCAAATAAATTAATTGTAAATGGATTAAAAATCTTCCCTCCTTGAGGAGGGAGTGAGGGAGGTGAGGTGATACTAAACTTATTAAATAAATCTAGTTACTATAAATTGTCACCTCCCCTGCCCCTCCTCAAGGAGGGAAGACGAAGGTAATCAACTAAATAAATATATTTTTAGGAATTTAAATCCAATACTAATTTGCGGGTGTGGATTTTCCAGCCATTTTCGGATTTGACGAAGGTGTCGTGATACACACCTGTCATTTTGATGTCTGTTGATTCTAGTGAATCTACAACTAAAAGATACGATTGAGCGTATGCAGTGTCTCCAGCCAAATCAACGAAAGTATTCGTTATAAAATGTCTTTTACCACGTGTAAACTCAAGAATACGAGTTAATAAGTCTTCGATTTCGGCTTTACCTTTTGCCTTACCGATTCGTAATTCTAACTTACCATCTTCGAGGAAAAGATCAGTACAAACATCCACTCGTTCGATGTCTAAATGCACCGAATACGAGTGAATGATTTGTGTTATTTCAAATTTATCTTGGAATGATTGCATTCTTAATTTTTGATAAAGATTACTGAAAGTTTATTGAAATCAGCAGCTGAATTGATTACTTTTTTGAATGATTCATATAAACTTTTTGGATAAAGTAAAGAATTATAATATTCCTCAACCGTAATTACAATTTGGTTATTTTTTATTTCAGCTTTTGATTTAAATCCTGTTTTGTTTTTATCTGTATTTTCAAATTCATTTACATAATTGAACTCATTTAGATTTTTGACAGTATAACCTTGAGGGATATCTATTGTTAATGTTCTTTTTAATGTATGAACGTACCCTAATTCCATATCTAATTTTCTTTCTGTTTCTTGGTACATTTCTTCTTGTTTGCCAATTACTTTACCAACATTGATAATGATGTTTTCACCTGCTTTTTCGTAAATTTCACTTGTTTTTACTTTAGCAGTCATTTTCATTTCTTTGTCTGCTTCTTCATTGTCTAAATCGAAATTTTCAACTTTTACATCTGAAACGGTACAGTTGCTATATACATCTTTAAACCAAGATTCAGCCAAAACCACTCGGTCAACATCGCTACTATAGAAATAATTTGCTCGTACCGGTACTGAAATTTGACCACTATAACCATATTTAACATCCAACGAAGTCTCTGGTTTACCAGGAGTAAAATGAATATTAATTACCATGTCAGAAATTGAATTTTCCGTTGGTAAGTATCCAACTTTTTTCAATTTACCAATACCCGATTTTGTTTCACCTAAGGATACTTGTTCAATAAATAACGCCAATGTATTTTCCATATCGCTATCGAAAAGCGGATATCGAACTGCATAATTTACCGGAGAAATATACTTATCTACTTGTGGGAAATAGAATAAATAATGCTCATATAAATCTGTCCAAGTTTCGTATGACGGATCTATTTGTACTTCTTGACGAGGTACACACATTACTACTTGAAACTCGATATTTGCTTGTTCAAAGAAACGAGCATATAATTTCATAATACCCATTTCAGTAGAATACCCTTGTTTAATTGTTTTTCCGACAGAATTATCCGGTACAAAGTCGGCTACTTTAATATTCTTTTTAATGTAATTTTCAACATGTTGAATTGTTCTTTCGATTGTATCCGACTTCAATGTTTTAAGTAATTTTTGGACGTCCTTAGATACTTTTAGATTGTCTTCGAACATACTATTAAAATAGGTTTTTGAAGCAAGAGAAAATGTAAAGATATCTGCATTATTATTTGCTGTATTCTTATATAATTTGTAATCAATATAATAAGTGTATTTATTTGAAAAACAATATTTTTCATCTTTAATACCTGGAGTGTTATATGCGCTTGCTTTTAAGAAATTTTTATTATTAGCAGTAGAGTCAGATAAATTAGGAAAACCATTATATGATTTTGATTTAAAAATCAAATTTTTAGGTGAGATTACTTCAAATTGAGATTTTACTCTAAAAATATCATCTTGAAATCTATATCTATCGTAATGAGAAACTCCAATATGTTTTAGGTAGAAAAATTCGATAATCGCACCTTTTTCAATCCCTTCGATTGCTAAAACTTGATAATTATTTCCTTCTTCGTTCACTGATTTCAAATCACCTTTGAACATACTAATTGGCTTGCCTTGTTTGTTAATCACGCGAGCGTTAAAAAGCATTACATCTTCAGGAGATCCAGCAGAAATATATACTTTGTTATTATTTTCAATTCCTTTATCATTTAACACTTTTATTTTTTTGTGCATAAAGAAATATTCATTTAACTCACCAGCTTCGTTGTAAGCATATTCTACAGCTCTTTTATCTAGCAGGTAGTAATAGTCTTCTTTTTCCATTCCTGGTTGCGTTTCTATAAACGAAACATCGTTACCTAATTTATAATTTCTATATTCTAAAGTTTGAGAATAGGTTACTCCCATTATAAACAGGAACATTAAGGTGAAAAGAGATTTCATTTTCATTTTTATTTATTTAAGGTTAGTAGTTTTTGTTTTTTCAAAAATGATTGATTCATTGAACACATTGGTTAGTTGATCAATCATCTCATTCCATGCAACAAACATATCATTAGTAATTAATTGTTTGTCAACAAAACCATAAAAGCTGTAGTATACTTTATTATCTTTCAATATATAATTTACATCAAAACCAAAATGTGGGTTTTTGAAAGAGATTGGCTTTGGTAAATAAGAAGAGCTGTATCCAGTTGGAATTTCAATTTTGACAGTATCTTTAATTTCATACGGAAAATATATTTCAATACTTACCGAACGTTCGGCTGTATCAATTTTATCGTTCAAAAAATATTTATTGTATGCTGGATTAACAAATATTTTATCATCAATTGTATGAGCATATTTAGGAATTTTAAACTCATATTTATAAGTTAAAAATTCATCTAATTGATTTTCACCATTAGCAGAAATAAGTTTACTGATCGCTCTATCATTCCCACTTCTACAAATATCTTCAAGTTCTTTCGTACGCTCTTTTTCAGGTATATCATTCACAAACATTAAGATTTTAGAACGATAATTACCAGCATAGGTCATAGAGTAAGTTCCAACAATAGAGTCATTTTTTAATTTTAAATCTAGAACATTCGCATGTAAATTTTGAGATTTATCGAGAATAGGAACTTGATTTAAAAGAAATGAATCTTTTGAAATACTTATTAAAATATCTTTATTTTGAATACTATGCGGTATAGTATTTGCATTATGAAATTCTGCTGTACCGTCGAGGTATTTCCATTTCCCATCGATTTTGGCAGCAACAATCATGTGATTAAAAGGTAACATTGTTGGTACTTCTGAAACTTTATATGGTATATCACGCGTTCCAATCCATGCAACATAAGCATCAACATTAATTGCTTTCAATAACCAACGAAGTAAGTTCGCTTTATCCTTACAATCTCCATATTTTTTACTTAAAACATCTTCAGCTGTTCTTGGGATGTAACCAGCAAGACCATTTTCAATGGCGATATAACGAATATTTTTTTGGCAATATTCTAATAATTTTTCAATTTTTTGGTTTCTATCGGTAATATTAGCTGTTAAAGAATCAGCTAATACTTTTATCTTATCAGAACAGCTACTAACGTTTTTGATGAAATCATAATTACATGTATATAAACGATTGACATCTTCAAACATTTCAATTTTTTGATTATTTACAGTATAATTCTTTACCCAATAAATAATATGTGGAATAAAGTATCGCACATTAGGAGCATCTCCAAAGTTTTCAAATGGTTTAATATCTGTAGCAGTAAAAGTGTATATTTTCTTAGCTCCAGTTTGTTTCACATTTGTTTTAAAGTGTGTTCCTGCTGTGTCTGCCATGATTCTAAAATCAATATTTACTTCAGAAGGAACTTCTATGGTCAGCTGAAAGCGTAACACTGGACAGTAATCACCTACATACGTTGGATAAATGTATTTAGGATCTTTAATTACTTCATCGTATTCATAATAAGCATCACTCCCTTTTTCTAATTCATCATAAAAGAAAAATTTTTCGTGTAAATCATCATAAAAAACCTCATCATTTACATTTTTTCGAGTAGAAAATTCTCTAACAACATGTTTTTTATTGTTTGTTATTGAATAAGCTTTAATATTGGTGATTTCATTCGCTAAATCTGAAAAAGAGATGCTCCTTCTAGTGTATTTGGCTGCTTCTTCTGTAATTAATCGTTCTTTAACGATAGTCGTTTGTTTCACTTTTAATTTCCCATCTTCAATGTATAATCGAACTAGTTTATCGTGTAACAAGGTTAAACGATCTTCTTTAGGGAATTTATTTATCATTATATCAATTTCCTCTTTCTTTTGAGAAAAGAGGAAATTAGATATAACAAGAATAATTACAAATAGGCTTTTATTTTTCGAAAATATCATTGAAATACGTTTCTACTTTAATTTTCTTTTCATTTTGGTCGTAGTAAATTACTTCTCCAGATAAATCATCCATAGAGTAGTTTAGTTCTTTTTGTTTTTTACCAGTTGGATAGTAATAAATTGTTTTTCCGTCAGCGAAATTAAAATAATTAAAACATTCAAATTTTAACTTACCATCTGCATAGAATTCTTCTTCTTTTCCATTACTATATCCATAAGAATAGGTATTTCTGTACCATAATTTTCCATTAGGGAAAAACACGTTATACTCACCATTATATTCACCATTTACAACTGTAAAATCCATTGAAACAGTTCCATTTTTGTATTTTGTCGTTACTTTACCTGAAGCGTTTGTAAGAACAATTTCAGGTAATAATTTACCGGTAGCGTCTTCGTATGTATAAGAAACAAGTGCACCATTGTAAAAATTAAGTACAGCTCTTAACATACCATCTTCACTATAATAGTAGAATTTACCATGTCTTACGTCATCTTCATAAGTCCCTTTCACTTTTGGTTTTCCAGACTGGTAATACACTTCATACGCACCTTCTGTGCTATTATTATGATTGTAGTACTTTTTCTCTAATTGACCATTTTCAAAATACTCTAAGAAATCACCTTCTAATTGACCAAATAAATAATTCAATTCTTTTTTCACTTTACCATTTGACCAATAGCTTACACTTTTACCGTGGTTATCACCATATTTATAATCATTTTTCGTAGTAATTTTTCCAGCATTATCATAAAAGATCTCTTCCCCATCTTTGGCATTATAGACGAATTTAGTTGTCAGGTATTTTTTTCCATTCGGGAATATTAATTCGAAAGGTCCATTTCCATTTGTAAGAGCCACTTTTTGGTAGCTATCACCATTTGCATTAAATAATTCTAAATCACAAAAAGAGCCATTTTTATAATATTCTTCAGATGTTGGATTTCCCATACCATCAAAGTATTTAACAGTACCATTTACTTCTCCATCATGGAAGAAAATACGTCTTAGCATTTTTCCATTCGGATAAAAATCTACCCATTCTCCAACTTTTAAATCATTTTGGAAATATCCTCTAGATTTGATTTTTCCATTAGCATAAAATTCTTCGTATAACCCTTCAGCCATACCATTTTCATAGTTTGTTTTTTCTTTTATTGTTTTTCCATCTTCATAAAATGTTTTAAAATCACCTGTTTGCTCACCATTTTTATAATTAACGATTCTAAAAACAACACCTCCAGAACTATAAAATTTCCAAGCACCTTCGTTTTTTCCTTTATTTAATAGACCTTCACTTGCTATATAACCATTGCTATCAAATTTTTTCAAAGTAATTTTTCCTCCTTTAGATTCCCCTGAAGACAACGTTTTATTTGAAATAGGATCAACATATTTATAAGAAATTAATTCGTCATCTTTGAATTTACATTCACTAAATAATTTACCTTCTTTATTAAAGTATTTTATTACTCCGTTTAATTTCCCTAATGTGAAGTTTTCTTCACAAAGTAATTGTCCATTTTCATGGTATGTTTTCCAAGTACCAATTTTCTCTCCTTTTTCGTTATATGAACCAGCAGTTTGAATTTGTTTATTTTCGAAGTAATATACATACTTTCCAGATTGTTTTCCTGCAGTGTACGTGCCTTCAGATTCTAAATTTCCGTTATAATAATATCTTTTAAAAGAACCATCTACCTCACCGTCTTTGTAAGAACCATCAACCAATTTCTTTCCATCAGGAAACGTTACAGAAAAAGGACCACTTAATTTACCATCTTTGAATGCTGCTTTCTCAGTAATAATTCCTGCATCATTCCCTTCAACATACTCCCCATTTAATTTATCAGCTTTAAAGTTCGAAATATATTTCGTTGCCCCTGAATTGTTATAAAAGATTACTTTACCATCTACTTTGTCATTAACGTAGCTTCCAGATTCTTTTAATTGACCATTTGAATAATAAATTTGATATGGACCTTGAGCTAATCCATCTTTGTATGTAACATTTGATTTAATTACACCATCCGTATAATACTCTCTCCATTCACCTGTTCTTTTACCATTGTTATCAAAAGTTCCTTCTGTTTTAATGATATCATTAGCGTAAAAGAACAACCATTTACCTAAATTAATTTGTTTCTTTTCATCGAAAATCCCACAAGCTTCAATAGCACCATCGCCATTAAACCAAACTTTGTATTTTTCAGATTTACCATTGATTGTTAAGGTTTGATTTTCTGCTCTTTCTTTTAAAATTTTTACAGAGTAGTTAATCATTAGTTGGATTTTTGCAGCATTCTTTTTATTCATTTTAACGACTTTTTTATCGTTAAGTGATTGGAAGATATAATACATATATGATTCAAAATGCCCGTTATCCCAAATTCCTTTATAAAGAGGAACATAGTATGTACTCCAAAAATCAGTATTCGATTTATTCACTTTTAATTTCTCACACAACAATTGAATTTGTTTAATCAAAATCGTGTAAGGTAATTTTACTTTTGTTTTATATGCTTCATTCAATGCAACTTTTGATCTCAACATTTCATCTAGTGTTCCAAAAGCATTTTCAGTATTAGTTTTATATGTAATACTATCTTTACTTACCGTGATTTCACCATTCAAGTAATTTTCCAATCGAATTAATGCATTTTGAGCACGTTCAGTTCCTGGTTCTAATAATAAAAAATGCATAGTAGAAAGAGTTC
Organism: Crocinitomicaceae bacterium; assembly: GCA_044370735.1. Taxonomy (GTDB): domain Bacteria; phylum Bacteroidota; class Bacteroidia; order Flavobacteriales_D; family Crocinitomicaceae; genus CANHVK01. Next base: position 7,550 of record JBILUY010000058.1, read on the forward strand.
CAGGTACTAATTGATCATTTTTCAATAAAACCTCAGCCATTCTCATATGAGCAGAAGGATAATAAGGATTCAATTGAATAGCTCTTTGAAAATCAGCAATTGCTAAATCATATTTCTTTTGGATATAGTAACAAATTCCACGTTCAAAAAAGATTTTGTAATTATTTGGATATAATTGAACAGCCATGTCAAATGTTTTTATGGCATTTTCATAATCCTTATTTGAATCATACGCCTGACCTAAAAGTATATACATATCTTTTTGGTATTCAGACTTTCTTTTAATTCCCTGTTTCAAATAATAAATTGCACTATCTGGTTTATCGAAATGCACATAGCTTAATCCTAATTCATAAGTAGCTAAAAAATAAGCAGTATCTCCATCTTTAATTTTAAGATAATTATCAATTGCAGTACGATAATCTTCTTTATCATGTGCTTCGATTCCTTTTGAAAGATATTCTTTTGCAGGAGTAAATTTTTGTTGAGCAAAATTTAAGGTTGAAATCAAAAACCCAACGGCTACTAAAACTAGTTTTTTCATTTGGTATTATTTATTAGGATGAATAGTAAGAATCAACGTCTTACATTTATTTTTGGTTATTTTTAGTTATCACAATATTTGTAGATTAAGTCTTGAACTTCTGGTCCAAATTCTTTATCAAAACCTAATCTTTTTGCTTGATATAAATCTTCACAAGCTTTTTCTTTTTCTTTGATTTTAATGTAAACTAACGCACGGTTACGATATGCATATGAATTAGTAGGATTAATAGTCAATGATTTATTAATATCCTTTAAACCTGCTTCTACGTCCCCTTTTAATGCTTTAGAATATCCCATATTATTCCAAGCAATAAATTGATTTTTATCGATTTCTAACAATTTCAGATAATATGCGATTGATTTATCGTATTTTTCCATTTGTTGATAGATAAATCCAAGATTACTCAAAGCTGGAATGTTATTTGGATCAAGCTCGATTATTTTTCTAAGACATTGCAAACCTTCTTCATCTTTTTTCAATTCAGACTTCACAATTGATAAATTATTTAAGATAATAAAATCGGCAGAATCGCTCTTAATGATTGAGTTAAACACTCTTTCAGCTTCTCCAAAGTCTCCTAATTGGTATTTACAAGTACCTAATACTCTTTTCGCTTGATAGGTAATGGTGTCATGTGTGCTGTATTTAATTGCCATTTCAGCGTCACTTTGTGCATCATAAGTCATTCGAGCTTCAGCTAACAATTCCGCTCTACGCAAATAAGAAACAGCATATTTATTGTTTAAGTAAATGGCTTTAGTAAAAGCATCGTATGCTTCCTGACTTTTATGTAAATAAACAGATGATTCGCCTAATGCGTCGAAATATTTCGGTTCGTTTTCGTTTTTATTTATCGCATTTTTAAACTCTTTGATGGCTTTATCATGTCTGTTAAGCTTTTGAAATTCAACACCTTTTTGATAAAATTTTTCAGCTGGATCTTGTGCGAAAACTACACTTGCTAGAAAAAGAAAAACAACAACTAATTTCATACTAAATTTTAAAGGGTTAAAGGTATTAGAAATTATTAAAATGATGTTCAAAATCAATCTTCTTTTTTATTAAAAAATTAGATTTTTTCTATTGATTGCAAAGGGAATACGTAATATTAAGAACTTTTAATAACCAATTTATAAAATAAAAAAAGGTGCATCAAATCGATACACCTTCTCAAAAAATCAAATTTATTTACTTAAAAAATATGCGGTAAATATCGTTTCCGTTTGCATACACCATTAAAGAAAGTAATAACACAATCCCAACGTATTGAGCATATTCTAACACTTTTTGTGGTGCTTCTTTCCCAGTAATCATTTCGTAGATTAAGAACACTACGTGTCCACCATCTAACGCCGGGATAGGAAGAATATTCATAATTGCCAATGCCAACGATAAAAAAGCCGTGTTTAACCAGAAAATATGCCAATCCCAAAAAGGTGGGAACATATCTCCCATACGAGCAAAACCACCAATCGACGTTGCTCCTTTTTTGGTAAACATAAATTTCAATTGTCCTGCGTAATCTTTTAAAGTATTCGCTCCTTTGCGGTAACCCAACGAAATACTTTCACCAAAACTTGGTTTGAATTGTTTCACTGATTTTGCATCTAAAATTTCACCACCCCCTGAAACATAACCTAATGTTCCTTCTGGTGTTACTTGCGCTTTGATAGTAAGTGTATCATTGTTTCTTAACACTGTTGCATCAATCTTTTTTCCTTTGTTTTGGAATAAATTCAACTGAACATCATCGAAAAATGCTAATGTATTACCGTTGATAGAAAGGAATTTATCTCCTTTTTTCAATCCTGCTTTTTGCGCATTTGATTTTGGAATAACAGAATCTACAGACAATGCATCTGAACGTAAAGAAACCATCGGAATTGCTCCTGCTTCGAATAATTCATATTCAATATCATCTGGGAAATGTACTTTTTGAATTTTACCATCCGCATGTTTAACAGTCAAATCGTGTGCACCAATCATTCTCAAAACTTGTGATGTTACATCCAATACGTTTGTTACTTTTTCTCCATCTACCGTAAGGATTTCGTCACCTGAAACCATACCGTATTTTTTCAAATAGGGATGAACTGCTAATCCTTTTTCTAATTTCGTTGGGTCTAATCTTTCTTCACCGTAATAGTATGTAACCCCGATATAAATAACCAATCCTAAAATCACATTGACAACCACACCGCCAATCATAATAATCAAACGTTGCCACGCTTTTTTAGACCTAAATTCCCATGGTTGAGCCGGTTGTTTTAACTGTTCCGTATCCATTGATTCGTCTACCATTCCGGCAATTTTCACATACCCTCCTAATGGCAACCACCCTATACCCCACTCTGTATCTTTGATTTGTTTTTTGTACAAAGAAAACTTTGGATTGAAAAACAAATAGAATTTTTCAACTCGGGTTTTAAATAATTTCGCTGGGATAAAATGTCCAAATTCGTGTAAGATCACTAATAAAGAAAGTGACATAATAAATTGAGACGCTTTGATTAAAATATCCATAGTGTGATTTTTTAGGTTTACAAAGATAACTTATTAGTACAAAGGAAAAAGTTTAAAGTAGAAAGTTTAGATTATGAAATTCCATTTTGTCGGAAATATTCGATAATGGCTTCTTTAATGAGGTGTTGTTGTTCACGTTCATTGAGTTGGGGTAATTCTTTGACTAATTTGAAATGCGGCCAGTGTTGAATGTCTTTTCCTTCGAATTCATAGTATCCATAGGGTTCAAGAATGGTACAAACAGCCACGTGTAGCAATTCTGTTTTTTCTTGTTTGGTAAATTGTTGGTATCCTTGTCCCAATTCTTGTACACCAATCAAAAATAAAATCGCCTGTGTATCAAGACCGGGACCAAATTCTTTTTCTAATTCTTTCGTTAATTCTTGAAAACGTAACTCTACATCATAATCCATAGGGTAAAGATAGTATTCGAAAGATGAAAAACTTATGTATTTAGGCAACAAAAAGAGGTTTTTTAACGTTTAATAAGAAATAGATTTATACATATTTTGTAATTTGGCACCCTTATGATAGCAAAAGACCTTATAACAGACGAGATACCACCGTTAACACATACAGATACGGGTGATATTGCTTTGCGATGGATGGATGAATTCAAAGTTTCACATTTGCCTGTATTGAAAAATGGAAATTTTGTTGGTGTCATTTCAGAATCAGATATTTTGGATAAAATGGATATGGATGAAACGTTAGATGTTTTATTCGACCATTTGCCTCGTCCATATGTTTTTGAAAACGCCCATATTTACGAAGTTTTATACAAAGTTTCGGAACATAAAATTTCTGTAGTTCCTATTCTTGATCAAGAAGAAAAATATTTAGGTTGTACTTCAGTACACCAATTGCTTTCTATGGTCGCTTCAACAGGAAGTATCAAAGAAAATGGGGCGATTTTAGTATTGGAAATCAATCAAGTGGATTATTCACTGGCACAAATTGCGCAAATTGTTGAGAGTAACAACGCTCGCATTTTGAGTTCATACATTATGTCTTCGCCTGATTCTACGAAATTAGAAGTTACTTTAAAAATCAATAAAACAGAACTTACGAGCATTATTCGCACATTCGAACGTTACGATTATGTGATTAGTGCTTCGTTTCAAAAAAGTCAGTTTTACGATGATATTCAAGATCGCTACGATTCTTTATTGAACTTCCTTAAAATGTAATTTTCTTATTGTATGAACGTTGCGATTTACGGAAGGAAATTAAACCGTCAGACTATTTCGGTTTTTGAACAAGTATTTGCCTTACTTGAACGTTTCAATTGGAAACCAGTATTAGAGCAAGAGCTTAAAGAACAACTGGTTAAAAAAGGTAACATTGGTGGTCAATACGAAACATTCCAAGACCATAGGGATTTAAAGTCAGGCATAGATATGGCTTTTAGTGTGGGTGGTGATGGTACGTTTTTAAAAACCGTAAGTTTTATCCGAGAAAGTGGTGTACCTATCTTGGGTATCAACACAGGTCGTTTGGGATTCTTGGCAAATATCAATCCTGAAAAGATGGAAGCAATGTTTGCGATGGTTCAAGAAAAACGGTACAATTTCCAAAAACGTTCGATGTTGCGCATCCATACCGAGGATGATTTGTTTGGGGAAGATAATTTGGCTTTGAACGAATTAACCCTGCACAAAAAAGATACCTCTTCGATGATTACCGTACACGCTTCATTGGATGGTAATTACCTTAATTCTTATTGGGCAGATGGATTAATTGTTGGTACGCCAACAGGTTCTACGGCATATAATTTAAGTTGTGGCGGACCTATTATCACACCGGGATGTCAAGTACATATATTAACACCCATTGCTCCGCATAATTTGAATGTACGTCCAATGGTTGTTCCAGATCATTTACCTATTAAATTACAAGTTGAAGGACGCGAAAGACGTTACCTCATCAGTTTGGATTCCAATACAAAAAGTATTCCGCAAGGCACTGAAATCACGGTTGAAAAAGCAGAATTTATGATTAATGTAATTCGCTTTGAGAATGCTAATTTCCTTGATACAATTCGTAATAAAATGAATTGGGGGATGGATTCGAGGAATTAGATTAAAGATTGGGAGATTGCAGATTGGAAGATTACAGATTACAAATTGGAAGATTGCAGATTAAAGATTAAAGATTTGAATTCATTTGAAAAAATTAACTCATAAAATAGCTTTATTTATTGCGAATAACAATCCATCAACAATCTTTTTTATAGTTTTTGGTATCTCAATTTTATCTATTATCTCATATGATTTTTTCGAAGAAGCTAATAATAAAAAATTGTTATCCAAAAATTTCAAAAAAACATTAGCTATTTATGATGATTACAATAATTCAATTAAAGGAAAACCTTTTTCAAATTTTTATTTCTACTTAAAAAACACAAAAATCAAGTTTAAAGAAGATGGTATTTATGATTTTCTTGAATTAGGGGATACTGTTTTAATTAAATATTCGATTGAAGACCCAAATGTAGCAGATGTAGTTGACTTTTGTTATATGAAAAAACACAAAGGAAAAAATTATTGTAATGAATATTAGAACTTTAAAATTATCGATTTTATTTTTAGTGATAAATTGTTTTTCTTTCTCTCAAGAAAGTAACATCAAGAAAGAAATTATATTAGATTTTCTTTCAAAAGACTTTATCGAAATTGAAATAGAGTATTTTAGCGAAAGCTAT
>JBILUY010000002.1:0-40888 GCA_044370735.1 Crocinitomicaceae bacterium
TCTTTTATTGAAGAAACTCTTTCTAAAGTATATAGTCAATGCTATCCAAATCTAGAATGTATCATAATTGATGATGGATCTACTGACAATACAGCAGAGATTATTCAAACAGAATTTCCTGAAGTAGTTTATTATTACCAAGAGAATAAAGGTCCTGCTGCTGCAAGAAATGTTGGTTTACGATTATCAAAGGGAGACTTTATAATTTTTTTAGATAGTGATGATTATTGGGAACCAAATAGTTTACATATTTTAGTTGACTATTTAATTCAGCATCCAAATACAAAAATTGTAGAAGGTAAGATAAGAGAGTTTGTTTCTACAGAGGATGAAGTGCATTTTTCATCAGAAACATATTATATGAGTAATTTTGGTGGTTGCTTGTTTCGTAAAGAAGTATTTGAAATTGTAGGCCTTTTTGATGAAAGACTTTTATGCGCTCAAGATATAGATTGGTTTATAAGAGCGTGGGAAAATAATATTGAAAAAAATAGAGTGGATTGTATAATACTTAATTATAGAAAACATCCAAAAAGTTTAACAGCTACCAAGAGATCTGAACAACAGTACTACAGGCTTTTGCTTTACAAATTTAAATTAGAGAGAGAAAGACAACTAATAAATAAACCAAAAGGTGTTTTAATAGATTATATAGGAAAAAGATAAAAGAGAATGAGTAAAATTTCAGTCATCGTTCCATTATACAATACGGAATTATACATAGAAGATGCTATCATTAGTCTGTTGAATCAATCGATTAAAATTGATCAAATAATAGTAGTTGATGACGGTTCTACAGATCGTGGTGCTGAAATCGTAAAAAAATATCCTCAAATTGAATTGATTCAAAAAGAAAATGAAGGGTTAAAAAAAACCTTGAATTGCGGATTATCTTATGCAAAAGGAGATTTTATTGGTTTTCTAGATGCGGATGATCGTTGGAAAAAAGACAAACTAAAGGTTCAACTTGAATTTTTAGAAAATCATCCCGAAGTAGATATTGCATTCGTAAATTCGGAACGATTTAAAATGGTTAACACAGTTGAAGGGATTATAAAAGAGGAATTTATTGACTATATATCTGGCAAAACACTTTCTGTTGGATTATATAGAAAACAAGTATTTGAAAAAGTAGGAGTTTTTTCTGTTGAAAATCAATTCCATAATTTTATGGAATGGCTTGATCGTGCCCAGTTTCACAAAATTAATATGGCCATGATTTCAGAGGTGATGTATGAACGTCGTATTCATGATTCTAATATGGGAATTTTGGAAAAACAAAGACAAAGAGATCAGTATTTAGCTACTATAAAAGCATCTTTAGAAAGAAGAAGACAAGGAAATTAATCAAATGGTTGAAAGTAATTTAAGTACAATAAAATCTTTTGTAAAAACACTTTACATTAAAGCTAAGTTACGTTTTGTATCGTTGATATTATTTGGGGTATTAAATTCTTTTTTTCAAGGAATTGGCGTTGTACTTATTATTCCATTATTAGATCTTTATCAATCAGAGACAAAAAGTTCATTTTTAGCACGTTTCTTATATTCAATAGGATGGAATGGTTCGTTAGAGTGGATGCTTCTTTTTTATTTTTTTATTCTTTTTCTCTATGGTGTATTTAAGTCCTTATATACGTTTGAATCTGCCAGCATTGTTAATGGATTTATAAAATCATTTTCGATGAATACATTAAATAAAACGATACACTCTCCTTGGCATTTTTACACGAAATATCAACCTTCTAAGTTAACCTCGTTATTTCATACAGAATTACTAAATATCAAAATTTTAACCGTAACTGGCTTCAAAATAATTCAAACTTTTTTACTGATAATTATCCAGTTATTATTATCCTATTGGCTTTCTTGGCAATTAACCTTGTCTACATTTATTGCTTTAGGAATTATTTATTTTGTTCAAAAGAAAATTGTTTCAAAGAATATTAATATAGGTGAAAAAAGAGTTAGCTATTCTGAAAAAGCCCAACTATATTTAAGTGAAACATTTAAAGGAATTAAACTCATAAAAATACATCAACTCGAAAGCCATCGATTGAAACTTCACGAAGAAAATGCTGCCGAAATTTATGATAATGACCTGAAAGGAGCGCGTTTAGATGGTATCAGTGATTTTTATTTTATAACCACTGGGGCTGCTGTAATTGTGGTTATCATTTACGTTTCTATTCATTTTCATATCATCCAATTGGGACCGCTTTTAGTATTGTTAGCTCTTTTATTCAAAGCAATAGGCCATCTTCAGAGTTTAATGAAGTCATTGGGGCAATTTTTGAATTTACTACCATCGTTTCGACAAATAAATAATATTTTAGATGATGTAGAATCTGAAAATAAACAACTTAAAAACAAACAAGTATTTAAAGGACCGGTTGAAAAATTAGAGTTACAAAACATTTCATTTCGCTATGGTGATGAGCCTATTCTTGAAAACAGGTCCTTTATTTTTGAAAAAGGTAAGTTGTATTTGTTTTTTGGTGCAAGTGGAAATGGAAAAACTACCACGTTGGATATAATAGCGGGATTAATTAAACCAAATGCTGGACAAATTATTATAAATGGTGAAATAATAGGGGCTTCTTTCAATGCCTTTCTGCAAGATAGAATTGGTTATGTATTACAAGACACTTTTTTATTTAAAGGATCTATTTTGGATAATATTTGTTTGGGTGAGAATTATCCTTTAGAAAAGGTGTTACACGTGATTGAGTTGGCAGGGTTAAGTAAAAAAATAGAAACTCTACCATTCGGATTAGATACGCATATTGATGAAAATGCTTCAATTTTATCTGGAGGTGAAAAACAACGTATTGCAATCGCTCGTACATTAATCAATGATGTTTCAATTCTATTATTAGATGAAGTAACAAGTGCACTTGATATTCATAATGAAGCGCATATTATGAGTACAATCTCCTCATTGAAACAAGACAAAATTATATTGTTAGTAGGTCACCGAGAAAAACTCAAAGATTGGGCGGATGAGGTGATTTATTTTTAATTTCGAAAAAATTATTTCCTATGATTACGATTTGGCATAACAACCGTTGTTCAAAAAGCAGAAATGCAGTATGTCTTTTAGAAGATAAAAGCATAAAAGCAGAAGTTTTTGAGTATTTAAAAACTCCACCTTCAGTAGAACAAGTCAAAGAAGTTCTTCAAAAATTAGGGATCAAACCAGAAGCATTAGTGCGCAAAGGGGAGGAAATTTACAAAACAGAATATAAAGGCAAAGAATTAACTGACGAGGAGTGGATTGAAGCCTTGGTAAAACATCCTGTATTAATCGAAAGACCGATTGTTATTAAAGGCGATAAAGCCGTGATTGGTAGACCAATTGAAAACGTTGAAGAGCTATTGAAATAACATTCTTCATTAATTTCAATATTTTTCTTTTTATTGCTTTCTAAACTCAATTATTTAGGGCAAATTTGTACCCTATAATTGAAACTATGAGAACAAAGTACATTGATTTAATCGATCAAACATTTGACTTTCCACAAGATGAGTTTAATTTGCAAGATGATCGATTGATTTTTCACGGTATTGATTTAATGCGATTGATTGAACAATATGGTACGCCATTAAAATTCAATTATTTACCGCAAATATCGTTTAATATTCAACGTGCGAAAGGATGGTTTCGTGAAGCAATGAATAACATTGGGTATGGGGGAAATTACTACTATTCTTACTGTACTAAAAGTTCTCATTTTTCATTTGTTTTGGATGAGGTATTACAAAACGATGTGCATATTGAAACGTCTTCCGCTTTTGATATTGACATAGTTCGTAATCTGTATGAAACAGGAAAATTAACTCCAGGGCGTTATATCATTTGTAACGGATATAAACCAAAAAAATACATTGATAACATTGCTCGACTAACTGCTGAAACGGATTTAAAAGTCATTCCAGTAGTTGATAATATTCAGGAAGTTACTGATTTAATTGAAGCAACTGAAGGAGTAGAGAAAGACATACAAATCGGTATTCGTATTGCTTCGGAAGAAGAGCCAAAATTTGAGTTTTATACCTCTCGTTTAGGTATTCGTTACCGTGAAATTGTTCCGCTTTATAAAAACATCGTTCAAAACAATCCGCGTGTAAAGATTAAAATGTTGCATTTCTTTATCAATACGGGGATTAACGATACAGCGTATTATTGGAACGAGTTAACCAAATTATTACGTGTTTACTGCGATTTGAAAAAAGTGTGTCCTGAATTGGATTCATTGAATATTGGTGGAGGATTTCCAATCAAAAAATCCTTACAGTTTGATTTCGATTACGCCTATATGGTGAAAGAAATCTTAACACAGGTAAAACGTGTTTGTTCAGATAATGACATTCCAGAGCCGCACATTTTTACGGAATTTGGTTCGTTTACAGTTGGAGAAAGCGGTGGTGCTATTTTTAGCGTACTTCACCAAAAGCAACAAAATGATCGTGAAAAGTGGAACATGATTGACTCGTCTTTTATGACCAACTTACCTGATACTTGGGCGATTAACCAACGTTTTATCATGTTGCCAATCAACCGTTGGAATGATGATTATGAACGTGTACTTTTGGGAGGATTGACTTGTGATAGTGATGATTACTACAATTCAGAACAACATTCAAATGCGATTTATTTACCGAAATTCAGTAAAAACAGAACTTTATACATTGGATTCTTCAATACAGGTGCATACCAAGAAACAATTGGAGGATTTGGAGGATTGAAACACTGTTTGATACCTGAACCTAAACACGTACTTATTAAACGTGACGAAAACGGAAAAATTAAAACAGAACTTTTCTCGCAAGAACAAACAGCAGAAGAGTTCTTAAAAATATTAGGTTACACAAAATAATACAGGCCATGGAAAAATTACAAAACTTTATAAACGGTGCTTATCAAAATCCTGTTTCAAATGAATTTATTGACAATTTTGAACCTGCAACAGGAAAGGTTTATTCACTTATTCCAGATTCAGATGAAAGAGATGTAGAAGCGGCAGTAGAAGCTGCTGAAAAAGCATTTCCAATTTGGTCTAAAATGTCTGTGGAAGAACGTAGTAAAATTCTAGTTCGTTTGTCTGAAGGGATTGAGCGTCGTATGGATGAGTTTGTGAAAGCAGAATCCAAAGACAATGGAAAACCATTAACATTAGCTGCTCATGTAGATATTCCTCGTGCTGTTTCTAATTTTCACTTTTTTGCAACAGCAATCATTCACTTTTCTTCTGAATCACATTACATGGAAGGAATGGGGCTGAATTATACCTTACGTAAACCGATGGGAATCGTGGGATGTATTTCACCTTGGAACTTGCCGTTGTACTTGTTTTCTTGGAAAATTGCTCCTGCGTTAGCTGCGGGTAATTGTGTGGTAGCAAAACCATCTGAAATTACTCCTTATACTGCATACTTATTAGGGGAGGTTGCTAAAGAAGCAGGATTACCTGATGGTGTATTGAACATCTTACACGGATTGGGTCATAAAGTAGGGGATGCAATTGTAAAACATCCAAAAATCAAAGCGATTTCATTTACTGGTGGAACTAAAACAGGGGAGTATATCGCTAGAACAGCAGCTCCAATGTTTAAGAAACTTTCGTTGGAATTAGGAGGAAAAAACCCAGTTGTTATTTTCGCTGATTGTGATTACGACGAAATGTTAAAAACAACAATTCGTTCATCGTTTGCTAATCAAGGTCAAATTTGTTTGTGTGGATCGCGTATTTTGGTTGAACGTTCTATTTACGAGAAATTCAAAAAAGATTTCGTAGAAAAAACAGCTAAATCGATAGTTTCAAATCCTGAAGATCCAAAAGCGAATTTAGGTGCTGTTGTATCTAAACCACACATGGAGAAAATTTTATCCTACATTGAATTAGCAAAAGAAGAAGGAGGAACGGTGTTGACAGGTGGTGAACGTGTAATTTTAGATGCACCTTACGAAGAAGGATATTATATCAGACCAACTGTAATTGAAGGATTGCCGTATAATTGTCGTACCAACCAAGAAGAAATTTTTGGTCCCGTGGTAACGATTGCACCTTTTGACACAGAAGAAGAAGCCCTTCAAATGGCAAATTCAACTCAATATGGTCTTCAAACTACGTTGTGGACTTCTGATTTACAACGAGCTCACCGTTTTTCAGATCATGCTCAATCCGGAATTGTATGGGTGAATTCATGGTTGGTTCGTGACTTACGTACACCATTTGGTGGAGTAAAAGCATCAGGAGTAGGAAGAGAAGGAGGCTTAGAAGCATTGCGTTTCTTTACCGAACCAAAAAATATTTTTATCAAGTATTAACCAAGTTCACGAAAAAGATATATCTTTGTCGTTCGAATAATTTAAATAAAGCTATATGTACGCAATTGTAGAGATAGCAGGGCAGCAATTCAAAGTGCAAAAAGATCAAAAGATTTTTGTACACCGTTTAGCAGCTGAAGCAGGAGCAAACGTTGAGTTTGACAAAGTGCTTTTAGTTGATAACGGAGGAAAAATTTCTTTGGGCGCCCCAGCTATAAATGGAGCTAAGGTTACCGCTACGGTAAACGAGCACGTTAAAGGAGATAAAGTTATTATTTTCCGTAAGAAAAGAAGAAAGGGATACAGAAAGAAAAACGGTCACCGTCAATCTTTCACATCGATCACTATTTCAGACATTAAAGCTTAATTTTTCACGTAAGTGAAGCTAAATTTTTAAAGAAATGGCACACAAGAAAGGAGTAGGTAGTTCAAACAACGGTCGCGAGTCTGCGAGCAAACGTTTGGGAGTTAAAATCTTCGGTGGACAAGCTGCAATCGCAGGAAACATTATTGTTCGTCAAAGAGGTACACAACACCACCCAGGTACAAACGTAGGTATTGGTAAAGACCATACTTTATACGCTTTGACTGATGGTATTGTAGAATTCCGTAAGAAAAAAGATAATCGTTCTTTCGTATCAGTAGTACCTTTTGAGTCAACTGAAGCGTAATTAACGAATCAATATGAAATCTGAGGGCTGTTTTTACAGCCCTTTTTTTGTTTTTTATAAACAAAAAACTTTCATTTTCATGTTATTTCCCCCTCAAAAAATAGTAAATTCGCATACAAATTAAATCATTATTTCATGCTTGAAATACAACGTTTACGTACCGACAAGGAATCTGTTCTTGAAGGACTTAAAAAGAGAAATATCGATGCTACTGAAACAGTAGATGCTATCTTGACAAAAGATCAAGAGTGGAGAGCGAACAAAACTGAATTGGAAACAATTGCTGCTGAGATGAACCGTATTTCGAAAGAGATTGGTGTGTTGTTCCAACAAGGAAAACAAGCGGAAGCAATAGAAGCAAAAGCGCAAACAGCATCGTTGAAAGAAAAAGAAGCAGCGTTAAAGTCGGTGGTACAACAGTTAGAAGATGAAATCACTCAATTGATGTATCAATTACCTAACGTGCCAAATGAATTGGTAAAAGCAGGTAAAAACGAACAAGACAATGAAATAGTTGAGGAGGTAGGATCAAAAGCAACATTTTCTGGAGAGGCTTTACCTCACTGGGAATTGACAAAAAAATACGATTTAATTGATTTCGAAACAGGAGTTAAAGTTACAGGAGCTGGTTTCCCTATTTACAAAGGTAAAGGAGCAAAATTACAACGTGCTTTAATTTCTTTCTTTTTAGATGAAGCCGATAAAGCTGGGTATGAAGAGTTTATTCCACCACATGTTGTGAATGAAGCTAGTGGTTACGGAACAGGACAATTGCCTGATAAAGAAGGTCAAATGTACCACATTGGGGTAGATGATTTATATTTAATTCCTACGGCTGAAGTACCGTTGACTAACATTTACCGAGATGTAATTTTACCAAGCGAAGATTTTTCAATCAAAATCACAGGATATACACCATGTTTCCGTCGTGAAGCAGGTTCGTACGGTAAAGACGTTCGCGGATTGAATCGTTTACACCAATTTGATAAAGTGGAAATTGTGCGTATCGAGCATCCAAATAATACTGCGAAGGCATTGGAAGAAATGGTAAATCACGTAAAAGGGTTGTTAGCAAAATTAGGTTTACATTACCGTGTTTTACGTTTATGTGGTGGTGATACTGGTTTTGCTTCTGCTATGACGTACGATTTTGAAGTGTATTCTGCAGCGCAGGAAAAGTGGTTAGAAGTGAGTTCATGTTCTCGTTTTGACACTTTCCAAGCAAATCGTTTGAAGTTACGTTTTAAAACAGAAGATAAAAAAACACAATTATGTCATACTTTAAATGGAAGTGCTTTGGCATTACCTCGTATCGTAGCGGCATTATTAGAAAATCACCAAACACCGGAAGGAATTGTAATTCCAGAGTGTTTACACAAATATTTGAATTTTACAGTAATTAATTAATTTATGTTTCTCTCCTTGAGGAGGGATAAAGGGAGGTGACCTTTTACTAATTTTGTCACCCTCCTTTGTCCTCCCTCAAGGGAGGATATAATGAACCATCATAAATCTTATGTCAAAACTTACTACACTTAACGAATTCATCATGAAAAAGCAATCTGATTTTCCAGGGGCTTCAGGTGAATTATCTCGTTTATTAAATGATATTGCTGTTGCTGCTAAAATTGTAGCAAGAGATGTACGTCGTGCTGGATTGGTTGATAACATTCTAGGGGCGCAAGGAGAAGTAAATGTACAAGGTGAACAACAACAAAAATTAGATGTTGTAGCTGACAACCAATTCATCAAAATGTTTGAAATGGGTGGTGAAGTGTGTGGTATCGGTTCAGAAGAAAACGATAACTACATGGCTTTTAAAAGCGAGACATCTAAAAATGGAAAATATGTGGTATTGTTTGATCCATTAGATGGTTCTTCAAATATTGATGTAAACGTATCTATTGGTACTATTTTCTCTATTTACAAACGTATTTCTCCAGTTGGAACTGAAGCAACGTTGGAAGATATGCTTCAACCAGGTAGTGAGCAAGTAGCGGGTGGATATGTATTGTATGGTTCTTCTACTATGTTGGTGTATACAACAGGAAACGGAGTGAACGGATTTACACTTGACCCAACGATTGGTGAATTTTGTTTATCTCATCCAAACATGAAAACTCCTGAAACAGGTCGTATTTATTCCATGAATGAAGGTAACATCGCCGTATGTCATCCGGGATATAGAAAATATGTAGAATATTGTCAAGGGACTGAAAAAGAAACAGGAAGACCGTATTCTGGTCGTTATATTGGTTCATTGGTAGCCGATTTTCACCGTAATTTAATCAAAGGAGGAATTTATTTCTATCCAACTACTCCAGCAGCGCCAAAAGGACGTTTGAGATTGTTGTATGAATGTAATCCATTAGCGTTTATTGTAGAACAAGCAGGAGGATTAGCAACAGACGGAACGCAACGCATTTTAGATATCAAACCAACTGAATTACACCAACGTTGTGGATTCATCATTGGTTCGAAACAAATGGTAGAAAAATTACAAGAGTGTTTAGTTTCTACTCCAGTAGAAGCATAAGATTATAAAAATCGATGATAGAAGAGGCTCACAAGGCCTCTTTTTTTGTGAGTAATTCACAAGGATTTACATTCAATGCTTTTGCGATACGCAATAAAGTGGTGATTTTCATTTCCTGTCTTCCTTTGATGTATTTACGTAAATTTTCAACGTCTAAATCAGCATCAAATGCGACATTTCTCGTTTTCAGATTTTTGGATTTAATTATCGACTCAATACGTTTCCCTAATTCAATAACTTCGGGAGCAATATCTTTTTTTCGAGTTCTCTTTTCCATAAAGGAAAATTAAGGTCAAAAAATTATTTATAACTGATTGTAAATAATCGGTTGTATATAACTGAATATCTGTTTATTTATAATGTTATATTTGGAAAAAATAAATAAAAATGAATAAATTAATTACAGTTGTTTGTATTACTTTTTTAGGGTTAATTTCTTATGGTCAAACGTTGAGTTTAGATTGGTCTGATAAAATTGAATACAAAAAAGAAAGTGGATTTTTAAATCAAGTTATCGGAGAAAATGATAAATATATTTTCGCTAACATTTATGATTATAAATCTAAATTATTGGATGATAATTATAAATCTAATATTAAATGCAAGATTGTTGCCTATAATAAATCAACAAAAAAAGAAGAGTTATCGGTTAATTTAATGGGTTTACCAGATACAAAATCCACTGAAAATGTTTATGCCAATTTGGAATATTATAAATCTGTTATTCAGAATAATGTGATGTTTGTTTTCTGGTACAGTCAACAAACTGTATCTATGAAAAAATCAGAATTGTATTGTCAAACTTATGACCTTACTCTGAAGCCAATACAACCATTAAAAAAAATATGTGAACTACCATGTAGTGAGTATAAAATAAAAGATCCTGTTTTTATTATCTGTACTAATCCAACTAGAGAAAATATTGTTATTGTAAGTGAAAGTAGTGCTACTGAAGAGACACAAAATAAAAATTATAAGATAGAAGTTAGATCAATTAATTCAAGTTTAACGATTTCAAAAAGTATTAATTTAGAAGTGCCATATAGTTCTAAATCAAACGAAGTTTTACCTATATATGGAGAATATACACAATTAAATGATGGAAATTTATTTATTAAAGCACAAAAGAACTTTTTACTTATAAACCCTACCTCCAATAAAAAACTAATATTAGGAAACAAGATTGATGGAAAATTGATAATGTCTTTAAAAGCTTACACTGATAATAATATAACAAAATATATAGGGACCTATATAACTAAAGAAACTGAAAATGTTACGGAAAAAAAATCAGGTATTTTTACTTTTGAATTAGATGAAACTTTGTTTAAACCTAGCAAAACTCAATTCATTGAATTTAATCAAGAGCAATTAAATTTACTTTACCCTAAACTTGACAAAAAAGAGGCTTTTATTCAATTTGGAAATAATAAAACAGATAAAAATTTAATGAATTATGAGATTGATGAAGTAGTTATTTCAAATGGTAGATTAATTTTATTCACTTCTAAAACACTAGTCCAAAACAATACTTTTACTAATAGTCAAACAGGATCAAACACAAATACATATATATACAAGGATGATATTGTTCCTATTGTTTTTGTAAATAATACAATTGAAAAATTGTTTACTCCTATTAAAAGAACTACTGCTTATGTAGATGTTACAAGTTCTGACGATATGTTTAGTTTAAATACAAATACACATTCTTTTCTAATATTTGGCTGGGATGTAAAAGATACAAAAAGAATAATTGGAATTGGAGCCGATAATGATGAAATTGAGATGAAGCAAAACAGAATGTATTATTGGGTAACAAACTTAGAGACTGGTTTAACGGAAATAAAATTCATCAAGATAAATGATAAGAAATCTAAAAATTTCGTAGAGAAATTTATGATACAAGATAGGTATGAGTTTCAAAGTACAAATGGATATTATTATTTAGGATCTTCCGAAATAACCATTGTTGGAAATGATAGTAAAAAACCCAAATTCATCGGACAGCTATCAATAACCAAATAATCATTTTAGAGAGGCTCACAAGGCCTCTTTTTTTGTTTTACATCCCTTCCAATTTGGCTTAATCTATACTTTTTACACCACTTTAAGCCACTTTCGTTGTAACGAGTTGATTTTATTTGAAGTACTCTTGATAGAAATCTTTATAAATCTCTAGATTTTTGTTTTCAAACAGTAATTTAAGATTATCTTGAGAAATCATATAAATTGGTAAACCTGCATATTCTTTGATAGATTTAGTATCTCCTTTGAAAGATTTAATGTATGCGTCACCTTCTGTTTGCGAGAAAGATTTTAAGATAATCACGCTCTGATCCGATTCGTATAATTTCGAACTTACCGTAATATCCATTTTTTCAAATGTTTCATCGTTGAAAGACGAAATTTTATTTTTCGCTGCATTGGAATTACTGTTTTTGTCTAAAAATAAAATGATCCAAAGCGGTTCACCTTCTTCATAGGCAAAAGGGAATTCTTTTTTGAAAACAACAGGTTCGTATTTAGAATAGCCTTTTTCCAAAATATCCGCCAGTTCTTTCGCTTTTTTCGCTTCAGGTGTACCAGGATACGATTTTATTAACGTCTCTAAAATTGGAGAAATTGACTTTTTATCTTCTGTTGAAGCTGCAGTTGCCAAAGCTCGAAGCAATAAAAATTTCGATTTCATGGTTTCTTCAGGATTAGCCTCCGCTTGTTGACAAGAAGCAATTACCTCAGCATAATTTTTTTGTCTGTATTTTTCTAAGATACTCACGTAATGTTCTTCATTTTTCTTTTCCTGTTCTTTTTGTTTAGTAAAGAAATTTGGATCGCGTAAATAACTAGCATAATCTGAATTAGGATAATTCGTTAAAATATAGTTACGATGAGGTGTTGATTTGCTTGCATCTTTTTCATTCATTTTATACAACTGAAAGGAAGCAAGTAGGTTGTAATTACTGGTATGTTTTCGTGCAAGTATGTCCTGAAAACAGGCTGATGCTAATTTTGCTTCATTTAATTGTTCTTTGTAAATAACACCCGCATCATATTCTGCAGCAACTAATTTTGCTAAAGCACTATCCACCTCTTGTTGACTTTGAGGTAATTTTTTTGAAAGATACTCAACAGTTAATGTATCGACAATTTCAGTTTGAACGAATTTGCTTTTTTCTTTGGATGAAGTATCTGCCTGTGCTAATACAATTTTGTCACTTCTGCGCCAATCGTCTGCATTTTCACGTACACCCCAATTTTTCTTAAATTCACTATAGCCATCTGCTTTGGTCTTTGCATTGTTCCAATACCATTTATTACTTGAAGGATTATTTTGTTCTTCAGCCAGTTGTTTGGCTATTTTTGCCTGCATTTTCGCTTTCTCCTCTCTTTCTTTACGAGCAGCATCTTCTTTGATATTTTTAATTGTTTTTTTGATGTAGTTCTCACGGTCTTTTTCTGACATCGCAGCAATACGCAACAAACTATCTTGAGTTTCTACTATTGTTACAGATTCAACTAACTTTTTGAGTTTAGTTACTTTTTTACGGATATCATCTCCATTCGGATAATTTTCAGGCATCACATTTGCACAACTGTCATAGTATTTTTGTGCCTTGACATACTGTTTGTCTTGGTAAGAAAGTGTTCCCAGTCGTTCGTAACTAACTGCTTGTTGGCGTTTATTATTGGTAGAATAATACGTTGATTTGTGAAGTAAGTTAATCGCTTCAGGTTTGTTTTTTTCTTGTAGTGCAATGTCAGCTAAAGCATAATATAGTTGATCTCGATAATCGGCATTTTTTTCGTCTTTCAAAAGTTTTGTAAGTTCTCTTTTCACTTTTTCATCTTGCCCTAAAAAAGCACGGTTAATTCTAGCATTAAACTGCATTTCAAAAGGTGATGCGGGTGATTTGACAACTGTATTAAAATGGTTTTTAGCATTTTCAGGATTTTTGTTGAGAGCGTATAATTGACCTAAGATATAATGAGCTCTAATTTTTTGTTGTTTATTGCGACTCAGTTTAATCGCTTTTTCCAATGCTTCGATGGCTTTTGGATAGTCTTCTTCAGCAATATAGAAAGAGGCTTTTGTAAAGTTGAATTCTGCTTGGAGTGTTTTTGTCACTTTAGGAGGAACCATCGCCTTGTTCTTTTCCTTTTTTGCAAATAGCTTTTTCGTTTTTTCAATAAAATTAAATTTCGTTGCAGCAGCTTCTTTTTCTTGTTTTTCAATGATTTCATCCATTTCAAGTACAAGAGCTCTAGCTTCATCTATTTTTCCTAAAGCAATTTTATTTTTAATGATCCAAATACGCGCAATGTAGGTTGACTTATCATTTTTAAATAATTCTTTGACAAATTCAAAGTTTTTGATTGAGAGTTCATAATCTCTACGATAGTAATACGCTTGACCGATTAAATTCCAATTTTCATCAATCCACGTATTGTATTCTACTTTTTTCCCTTCAGGTCGATCCATTGAAGGCATGCAATGATTTCGAATTACCTTAGTACATTTAACGACGGCTGTATCTATTGAGGGTAACATTCCTGTTACTTCTTTTTCACCTGGTATTAATTCAACGGGTAAAACATCATAAAAGTCTTCTTTTGCACTTTCTTTATAAGCGGATAAAGATGTTTTAATTAATTCATTAGCATTGAAATAGCCATTGTATTTTGCAGTAGTTCTGTGGTAAGTTCGATTGATAAAAGAATTGTTTTCGGTAGAGCATCCTTCGAGAATAACTATTCCCAAAAAAAGCATAACAATCAGATAAACAAACTTTTTAATCAACATTGAATTCGGTCAAAATTATATAACGCAGAAAAGAAAATTTTATTGTGTTCCTTTCGCAAGGGTTAAAAATACAAGTTTCGTAGGGAATTACAAACTGATTTAGTCGTAGATGTCTTTTCTATGACCAATGTTTATGATATCAATGATTAATTCGGTATCGAAAATTTCATAAATAACACGATAATTACCAATACGAATTCGATAACCATCACGCCCTTTTAATTTTTTACTGCCAACTGGTCGTGGGTTAATACTGAGTTGAATAATAGCAGATTTTATATTTCCGTAATATGGTTCAGGAATTTTAGACAACTCTTTAAAAGCTAACTTGGTAAATGTAATTTTATACATTAACTTTTTAAGTTTCTTTTGTTTTCGATTGTCGAAAAAACTTCTTCCATCGAAAATCGTTCTCCAGAATCAGATTTTTTTGCAGTATCAAATAGTTTTACATCTTCCAATTCATCTAATTCAGTAAGTAACTGATTATATTCACTAATAGACAGAACAACAGAAACTCTGTTTCCTTTTTCGTCTGTAATGTATTTTGGATGTAAAGTCATATTTCAATAGTAAAACCTTCTAATCAAATTTAGAAAATTTTATTCAAAACTAAAAGTGTTTTAACAATCGAAACGGATAATGTACTATAACTTTCAAAGTTTTGGACTTTTTAATGTGGATTTCATTCACAAGTAGTACGAATTTCATTACTAAATACCTTTACCTTTGCAAAAAAATGTAATTATGGCTCACGTTGGGATTATTATGGGTAGCAAGTCAGACTTGCCAATTATGCAAGAAGCAGCAACGATTTTGAAAGAACTTGGTGTTTCGTATGAAATTAATGTTGTTTCTGCACATAGAACACCAGAATTGATGTTTGATTATGCAAAAAATGCTCATACTCGCGGGATTAAAGTGATTATCGCAGGTGCTGGTGGTGCAGCGCATTTACCAGGAATGACGGCTTCATTAACTCCACTTCCTGTGATTGGTGTTCCAGTGAAATCTAGTAACTCGATTGACGGTTGGGATAGTATTTTGTCTATTCTTCAAATGCCAAACGGAATTCCAGTTGCAACTGTGGCTTTAAATGCTGCAAAAAATGCAGGGATTTTAGCTGCTAAAATGATTGCAACTTCGGATGAAGCATTGTTGCAACGACTTGTAGATTATATGGATAGCCTTAAAAATGCTGTTCTTGAAAGTGCAAAGGATTTAAAGGCTTAAAAACACCGTAAAATTTATTAAATTCGTTCTTTTTTATTTCTTGGAATGAAAGTTTTAGTAATCAATAAATCAAACAACGAACTTCCTGCTTACGAGACGATTGGGTCTGCTGGATTAGACATTCGTGCTTTTATCGAAGAATCAATTACCCTTAAACCATTAGAGCGTAAATTGATTAAAACAGGATTGTTTCTCGAAATCCCGGTTGGATACGAAGCGCAAGTGCGTCCTCGTAGTGGCTTTGCATTGAAAAATGGAGTGACAGTTTTGAATACTCCTGGAACGATTGATGCAGATTATCGAGGAGAAATTGGTGTGATTTTGATTAATCTTTCTCAAGAAAATGTTGAAGTTCATTCTGGAGACCGCATCGCTCAATTGGTATTTGCAAAGGTTGAACAAGCAGAATGGGCAGTGGTTGAAACGCTTTCTGAAACCGAAAGAGGTGCGGGAGGTTTTGGTAGTACAGGTAAAAAATAAAATTAAAAATGAAAGTAATTGTTCCTATGGCGGGAAGAGGTAGCCGCCTTCGTCCACATACATTAACAACTCCGAAACCATTGGTACCCGTAGGTGGTAAACCAATTGTTCACCGTTTGGTAGAAGATATAGCAGCGGTTTGTGAAGATAAAATCGAAGAAATTGCTTTTGTAATTGGTGATTTTGGTGCTGAAGTTGAACAAGAATTAATCGCTGTAGCTGAAAAATTAGGAGCGAAAGGAACAATTTGTTACCAAGATAAACCACTTGGAACTGCTCACGCTGTTTGGTGTGCGAAAGAATTATTAGATGGTCCAGTCGTAGTTGCATTTGCTGATACACTTTTTAAAGCTGATTTTAAATTAGATAATGCTGTTGATGGAATTCTATGGGTAAAACAAATCGAAGACCCTTCAGCTTTTGGAGTAATTAAAATGAACGAAAGTGGTGCAATTGTTGATTTCGTAGAAAAACCAAAAACGTTTGTTTCTGATTTAGCGATGATCGGAATTTACTACTTCAAAGAAGGAAAAGATTTATTGACTGAAATTAATTACTTATTAGATAATGAAGTAATTAAAAGTGGTGAATATCAATTACCTGATGCGTTGAGACGATTGGTTGAAAAAGGACAAACATTCAAACCAGGAGAAGTTAATGAGTGGTTAGATTGTGGAAACAAAGAAGTGACTGTGTACACCAACCAACGTGTTTTAGAATTCGATAAAGAGAAAGGATTGAACACGGTAGATGCGTCTGTGTCTTTAACTAATTCAGTGATTATTCCTCCTTGTTACATAGGCAAAGATGTCGTTCTTGAGAATGCGGTTGTTGGACCTCACGTTTCATTAGGAAATGGAACAAAAGTGAAAAATTCAGTAGTTTCAAATACGATAGTTCAAGAAAATTCGTTGATATCTAATGCAAATCTAAAAGACTCAATGATTGGAAATTTTGCCGCATACCGAGGTAAACCTTCTGATATTAGTTTGGGTGATTATTCAACCATCGACTAAATGTTAAAGTACTTCAGCCTCATCGTATTGTTTCTAGTTGTTTTTGCCTGTGGTGAAACAAAAGAGCTAGTTCGACTAAACGATAAAGAACAGACACGCTATTCAGAAATGTTTCATGAAGGTGTGCGCTATAAACAAAAAAAGCAGTTCCAAAATGCTATACACGTGTTTGAGGCTTGTACACAATTAAATCAATTTGATGATGCTCCTTATTTCGCGCTTTCTGAAATTTACACCTTGACTGGTCAGAAAGAAAAAGCCATTGAGGCACTTCAAAAAGCATTTGAAATTGATCCTAAAAATCAATGGTATAAAGAAGAATTAACGTATAAGTTTCATAACATTGAAAACTATAAAGAGGCAATAAAAGGATACATTGGACTTCTTAAAGATAACCCACAAAATGCAGAGTGGTTAATTGCGCTTTCTGAATGTTATTTCAAAAATAACCAAATGAAAAAATCATTTCAGACGATTGAAAAAATTGAGCAATTAATAGGTTCAACCCCTGAAATTATAATCGAAAAATATCGTTTACTTTATTTCCAGAAGAAATTTTCTCAGGGAGAAAAATTGATACAAGATGGCTTAAAGGTTTTTCCTGATAATCCTGATTTATTGGCAATTTTGGTAGATTTTTATTTCGATAGCAAGCAAGACAAGAAAGCGCTACAATTATTATTTCGTTTATCAGAGGTTGATCCTACGAATGGAAATGTACACATAATGCTTGCTCAACATTATTTACAACATAATGATCTCCCAAATACTTATAAGGAATTAAAAATGGCTTTTGTATGTCCTGAAATTCCATTAGAAAATAAGACACGTTTTACAATGTATTTTTTTGATACACAATCAAAATTAGATAAGAATGTGATAGAATTAGGGCAGATTTTAACAGAACAATATCCTAAGGATGCTAAAGTACATACATTGCTAGGTGATTTATACATGAAAAATGACAATGAAGTTTTAGCGCTCGCATCATTCAAACAAGCAATTGAATTAGACCCTTCAAAATATTCCATTTGGGAGCAAGTGATGGTGATGGAATACGAATTCCAACAATATGAAAATTTATACAAAGATGGATCGAAAGCAGTTGAATTGTTTCCTTCTTATGGTAAATTATATTTATTAGCTGGGACTGCTGCAAATCAGATTAAAAAATACCAAGAAGCGATTGATTTATTAGTTGTTGGAAAAGATTTAATTGTGAATAACCCTGAGTTAAAAGCGGAGTTTCATGCACAAATCGGACAAGCTTATTTTAAGTTGAAAAAAATTGGTGATGCAAAGCAGCATTATGAAGATGCAATATCACTCGCTCCAAATAATAAATTGAACTTAAACAATTATGCTTATTATCTTGCGGTTGAGAAAACAGATTTAGATAAAGCAGAAAAATTTATCAAAGAAGTATTGGCAACTAGCCCAAATGATTATCATTTTTTGGATACTTACGGTTGGGTTCTATTTCAAAAAGGAGAATTTAAAAAAGCATTGGAAACCTTTGAAAAAGCTGTAGCTGCAAATCCTTCAGAAGCTTTAATAAATGAACATCTTGGAGATTGTTTTTACAAAGAAGGCAAAACAGAAGATGCTGTTAAATATTGGAAAAAAGCGTTCGAATTAGGTTCTAAAAATAGTTCCTTACCGAAAAAAATTGAAAAGAAACATTATTATGACCCTGCATTTTAAACACCTATTTTTACTTCTTTTTATTGGAGCAGGTCTTTACTCTTGTTCTCCTAAAATTGTAGGTGAACAACCTTTAAAAGTTGAACGAAGAAAAACTGAAGAATTAACGATAAAATTAGACAGTCTTTCGAAACAAGTACCGGCTACTTTTTATTCTAAAATAAGTACAAAATATACGGATACCAATCAAAATTTATCTTTTAAAACATCTGTGACTATTTTAAAAGACAGCGCTTTTACTGCATTGGTAACGTATGCAGGGATACCAATTATCAACGCGTATATAAACACTGATTCACTTCAATTTACTAATAAGAAAGATAAGTGCTATACAAAAACTACGCTAACGCATTTAAAAGATCAATTTGGAGTTGCATTTGATTTTCAAAATTTACAACAATTGTTTTTAGGATTGCCTTTAAATTACCAATCATCAGCAAAATATTATCAAATTCATAATCCTTTTGATTATATTATTTCGAATTATAAAAAACGAGAAATTAGAAAACTAGAACGAAAAGATTGGGATGATTTTATCATTAAATATTATTTAAATCCGGATTTAAAAACATTGAAAAAATTGATTATTGAAAATCCAAAGGATAATAATTACATCGTGGTAAATTATTTAAAATACCAAGTTGAAAATGGTTTTTCTATTCCTCTAGAGGTCTCAATTGATATCCGTACGGATAAAAATCATATTGAAGTACAATTGGAATACGATAAAGTAGAAATTAACGAACCACAAGATATTTTCTTTACGATACCAGAAAGTTATGAAGTTTGCCAATAATTGGATTTTAGTTTTTGTTATTTGTCTATTTACACCTTTTGCTTTTTCACAAAAAACAAGTGAAAAGTTGAAACGTGAACAGGAAAAACTTGAAAAAAGTATTTCTGTTACCAAAGGGTTACTTAAAAAAACCAAAAAGAATTCGCAGGCCACCATTTCTGAATTACGTGTCCTTGAAAATCAATTAAAACATAGAGAGGAATTGTTGGCAAATTTTGAGAACCAAATCAAAGATGCAGAGCAACAAATAGAAAAAAAGACACAACAAATTGATGGTTTAGAAAAGAAGTTGAAGGTTTTAGTTTTTCAATATCGCCATTTATTAATTTACGCTTACAAACACAGAAGTAAGTCAGGACAATGGATGTATATTTTTTCTGCTAAAAGCTATAATGAAGCATTAAAACGCAAAAAATATTTGGAAAAAGTTGCTGAATTACAACGCAAACAAAAAAGATTAATTGAACAGCATCAAAACCTGATTACCAAAGAAAAAACGGAAATTGAATCCGAAAAGAAAGAAAAAGAAATCATTGCGGATGAAAAACGCAAAGAGAAAGAAAACCTAGAGGCAGACAAACGAACGAAAGAAACAAATCTTTCTAAATTAAAGAAAGAAGAAACCAGGTTGGCTGCTGAAATGAAATTGAGTGAAAACAAAAAAATCATTTTAAAACAACGTATTCGTGACGCAATCAATGCTGAAATAGCAGCTGATGAAGCAAGACGTAAAGCACGTGAAGAAAAAGAACGTAAGAAGTTAGAAAAAGAACGTCAAGCTAAAAACGCTGCAAACACGAATGCAACGACTTCTTCGTCAAATTCATCTAGCACAAACTCAAAATCTACTTCAAAGTCTGCTAATGTTCCTGCTGATGAACCAGAAGAAACGGTGAAACGTCCGCTTACAATTACAGAAACAAAAGAAGTAGCGTTAAATCAAAGTTTTGAAAGCAACCGTGGTCGTTTGCCTTGGCCTGTTTCTAGTGGTACTATTACAGAGGGGTATGGACGAAATCCACATCCAAAAATCAAAAATCTATTTACGAATAATAACGGAATAGATATTAGTACCAACCGTGGTTCTTCTGTTAGAGCCGTTTTTGAAGGGGAGGTAACGAGTGTACTTTCTATACCAGGTGCTGGAAAAGTAGTAATCATCAAACACGGAAATTACAGAACGGTATATAGTAATTTACAAGATGTGTATGTAAGCGTTGGTACGAAAGTAAAAACAAAACAAGCAATAGGTTCATTATTACCAGACGAAGATGATGCAATTTCAATTGCTCATTTTGAAATACATCAAGTTTCAAATGGACAAATTAATAGAATGAACCCAACCAATTGGATAGCTAGATAAATTATGTTTACAGGAATTATAGAACAACTTGCAGTTGTAAAAAAAGTAGTAAAAGAAGCTGAAAATCTACATATTACTTTAGAGGCACCTTTTACGCAAGAATTAAAAATTGACCAAAGTGTGGCACACAATGGAATTTGTTTGACAGTGGTGAACATTGATGGACAAGAATATACTGTTACAGCTATCCGTGAAACGATTGAAAAAACAAACATCGGTCATTGGTTGGAAGGAACGAAAGTGAATGTAGAGCGCTGTATGCAAATGAATGGACGCTTGGACGGACACATCGTACAAGGTCACGTAGATGTTACAGGAACTTGTATCGCCATTGAAGACCAGCAGGGGAGTTGGAAATTTACTTTCAAACATCCAGATGATCAAGTAACAGTAGAGAAAGGGTCGATTACGGTAAATGGTACAAGTTTGACTGTCGTAGATTCTCAAAAAGATACTTTTTCAGTGTGCATCATTCCATACACGTATGAACATACGAATTTTCATCAATTAAAAGTAGGGGATTCTGTAAATTTAGAATTTGACATCATCGGAAAATATGTGGCAAAATTGTTTGCACATAATCTTCCAAAATAAGTAGTAATAAATAAATTTGTAAACTAAAAAATAAACGAAAATGGCTGATATTCATTCTTATGACTTTAAAGGAAAACGTGCTTTAATCCGCGTAGATTTTAACGTTCCGTTGGATAAAGAAACATTAACTATTACAGACGATACACGTATTCGTGCTGCTTTACCTACAATCAAACACATTTTAAATGCAGGAGGTAGTGTTGTGTTAATGTCTCATTTAGGAAGACCGAAAGAAGGACCAGAGGAAAAGTTTTCGTTGAAACATATTGTGAAGCACACAGCAGAATTATTGCAAACAGAAGTGAAATTTGCTAACGATTGTATTGGGGAAGAGGCATTTGCAATGAGTGCTAATTTACAAGCGGGTGAAGTATTGTTATTAGAAAACTTACGTTTTTACAAACAAGAAACAGCAGGAACAGAAAGTTTCGCGGAGAGTTTAGCAAAACACGGTGATGTATATGTGAATGATGCATTTGGTACAGCACACAGAGCGCACGCAAGTACTGCAATTATTGCTAAATATTTCCCGAACGATAAAATGTTTGGTTACTTGTTAGAAGCAGAAATTAAAAGTGTTGATAAAGTATTAAACAGCGACGAAAAACCGTTGACTGCGATTGTAGGTGGAGCGAAAGTTTCTTCTAAAATTACAATCATTGAACGTTTGTTAGATAAAGTAGACAACCTAATTGTTGGTGGAGGAATGGCATTTACCTTCGTGAAAGCACAAGGAGGTGAAGTAGGTGGATCGTTAGTTGAAGATGATTATTTAGATGTTGCTCGTAAGATTTTAACTGAAGCGAAAGCAAAAGGTGTGAACGTGTACATCCCGAAAGATGCTGTCATCGCAGATTCATTTTCAAACGAAGCAAACCGCAAAACAGTTCCTTCTGACCAAATTCCTTCAGGATGGATGGGCCTAGATACAGGTGCTGAAACATCGAAAGATTGTGCTGAAATCTTGAAAAATTCTAAATTGATTTTATGGAATGGACCTATGGGAGTATTCGAAATGGATAATTTCCAACAAGGTACAAAAGACGTAGCTAATGCTATCGTAGAAGCAACTGCTAACAACGGTGCTTTTTCACTTATCGGTGGTGGAGACTCTGTAGCAGCAATCAACAAATTTCAATTAGCTGACAAAGTAAGCTACGTTTCAACAGGTGGTGGTGCGATGTTAGAATACCTTGAAGGGATCGAATTACCAGGTATCAAAGCAATTAATGAATAATTATGATTTATGGATTATGAGTGATGAATTTACTCATAATCCATAATTTATAACTCATCATTATTTCGAAAGTACTTTCGGAATTCTAAAATAATCAGAATCGTGTTTTGGAGCATTTTTAAGCGCTTCTTTTTGTGAAACAGTTACAGCTGCTACATCTTCACGAAGCACATTGATTTCATCAGACATAAAAATCAAGGGTTCAACACCTTCGGTATCTACTTCAGAAAGTTTATCCATAAACCCAACGATGTTTTCCATATCCTGCATGATTGCTTTTTTGCTATCTCCTGCAAATTCTAAACGAGCTAAATGCGCAATGTGGTCAACCGTTTCTTCTGTAATTTTCATGGTCATTAGATTTGGTGCAAAGATAAGAAGATAGTTTAATTTCTCAACCCTCGATCTATCACTTCAAACGCTTCTTGTTTTTTTGTTAAAATTGTCTCATCATCTGAAGACGAAATTTCTATAGGTGAATGCACAATAATTCTTGCCTTACCGGGTTTTGCTACAGCATTTTTAGTAGTTGGGTCTGCAAACAATTGATAGTTATTTAGGAATGTAATTGGTACAACGGGAACCTGATGCATAGCAGCTAATCGAAAAGCCCCATCTTTAAAAGGCTGTAATTGTGGCACTAATTTTTCTTTGATACCACCTTCAGGAAAAATGATGATAGACCACCCATTTTTTAAAGCGTCGCTTGCTTGTTTGAACGATTGGCCTGTTTTTGTTTTAGCCTCTCTAAATACGGGAATATGTAATTTTTTAAAGAAGGTTTTTACTAAAGGAACTTTCAATAATTCGGCTTTCCCAAGAAATAAAAAAGGATGGTTGGGGAATAACAAATACATAAATATAATATCCAAAAACGATGTGTGGTTCGCAATAAAAACGACCTGTTTGTGTTGGATTTGATAGATGTTTTTAACGTCTATACGCAATCCGGTGCAAAAGCAAAACAAGCGTGCCCAAAGAACAAATACAGGAAAGATGGCTTGTTTTTGCTTTTCGGTCGTAAGAAAAAATCGGATGGGTAAATAAAAGAGTAACAAGGTAATAACAAAAACGATACCCATTTGAATTCGGTAAAGTGTTGAAAATGTGTTTTTAATTCCTTGTTGCATAGTTTGTTAATACGTAATTTCCGCTATCAAGTTTCAATTTAAAGGAATATCTTATCAAAAAGAAATCCGTAACTTCGCAACACAATAATTATACCACATTCTATGGCACGTGTTTTAACAGGAGTACAAAGTACAGGCAGACCTCATTTTGGTAACATTATGGGGGCGATTTTACCTGCAATTCAAATGGCAGGAAATCCTGAAAATGAAGCGTTTTTATTTATTGCAGACATGCACTCTTTGACACAAATCAAAGATGCGAAAGAATTACACGCAAATACAATGGCGACAGCTACAGCTTGGTTAGCATGTGGGTTAGATCCTGAAAAAACATTTTTTTACCGACAAAGTGATGTTCCTGAAACAACGGAATTAACGTGGTATTTGATGTGTCATTTTCCGTTCCAACGATTAAATTTAGCACACAGTTTTAAAGATAAAGCAGATCGTTTACAAGATGTAAATGCAGGTTTGTTTACCTATCCCATGTTGATGGCAGCAGATATTTTGTTGTACGATGCAGAATTAGTTCCTGTTGGAAAAGATCAATTACAGCACCTAGAATTTACACGTGATGTTGCGTCTCGTTTTAACCATAAAATGGGAGAGGTGTTCGTGGTACCGAAAGAATGGATCCAAGACGATACAATGTTGATTCCGGGAATTGATGGGGAGAAAATGAGTAAGTCTCGTAATAATTTCATTGATATTTTCTTACCTGAAAAGGAATTGAAAAAACAAGTAATGAAAATTGTTACCGATACTAAAGGATTAGACGATGAAAAAGACCCAGAAACGTGTAACATTTTTGCATTATACCGTTTGTTAGCAACTGAAGAACAACAAGCTGCTATGCGTGAAAATTACAAAACAAAAGGGTACGGTTATGGTCATGCAAAAACCGCTTTGTTAGAATTGATTTTATCTCGTTTTGAAAAAGAAAGAGAGCGTTATAATTACTATGAAGCACATCCAGAAGAGGTTGATGCTATCCTTGCAAAAGGAGCGGCTAAAGCAAGTAAAATTGCACGTGAAACCCTAAACCGCGTTAGAAAAAGCGTAGGATTTTATCCAGTGATTTAAATCTTCCTCCCATGAGAAGAGAAAGTATTACTTTCGAAGACCAAACGTTAGAGCAGGGAGGATTGAGGAGGGTGACAATAAAAAATGGAGTCTTGATTTAAGACTCCATTTTTATTTTCCCTCCTTGAGGAGGGATAAAGGGAGGTGATAAGAATAGTTAATTCCTAAAATCTAAACTAACAAAATTCGTTATACGCTTCTTGTAGATTCTCCGCAATCATCTGCGCCGTTCCACCTTCAATGTGATGTCTTTCTAAGAAATGAACTAATTCACCATCTTTAAATAATGCGATAGATGGAGAAGAAGGAGGATAAGGTAAAAAGTGTTTTCTAGCTTGAGCTACTGCTTCTTGGTCAACTCCAGCAAATACTGTAGCTAATTTAGCAGGTGCTTTTTCACCTTGAATAGATAATTTCACCCCTGGACGCATATTTCCTGCTGCACATCCACATACAGAGTTTACTACTACTAAAAGTGTCCCTTCTGTATTTTTAATTGTGTTGTCAACTTCTTCAGCTGTAAGTAATTCAGTAAATCCTACGTTTACTAAATCTTGTTTCATTGGAGCAACTAATTCTGCTGGATACATATTTTTTAATTATTAATGATGAATTATGAGTTATGAACGATTAATTTGAATCATTCTACATAACAAAATTACAAAGATTATAGGAGTACACTAATCTTCCGGTTGTAAATATTTCTTAAAAAAGAAAATACTTTTTTTGATTTTTATTCGTTTATCTAAAAATATTTCAAAAACAAAGAGTTATGAATAAAGCTATAATATTGATGTGTGCGTTATTTCTTTCGGGTATCGGAATTTCGCAGTATGGTATGATGAAGTATAACGGACAACGTAGTATTTCGTATTATTTAATTATGCGCAATAAATTTATTGACATTAAATACAAAAGTGCGGGAATTAAAACACAAACAGAGGTTCATTCAGACGGAGATACAATTGTTAAAACCTATAACAATGAAGGAAGAATTATAAGTGAAATAAGTCCTGAATCAAAAGAATATTACGTTTATTTAAATGATTCTCTTTTAATTAAAGAAACACAGATTTACAAGAATAAAACTATCGAGCATATTTATCAATACGATGAAAAATATAACATAATTAAGTATCTCAAAACAAAAAATGGCAAGCAGCTGAATGAGGTTTCAATTACTTATGACTCTGAGAAAAGACCAACTGAAATGATTGAGAAATATGGTCGAAATTTAAAACATACTTCTCGATTAGTTACCTTCTATCAAGGAGATAAAAAGTCTAAAACAGAATATTATCAAGATGGAAAATTGATTGAAATATTTAATTACCAATGTGATCCATCAGGAACACCAGAAATAAAGAAAGAAAAAGTTATTGAAAAAACACTTTGTGTGGATAATGAGATAGACGAAAATGGTTATGAAGTTATTTCAGAAAGAGTGACTGAACAAGGAAAAATATACCTTGCAAAGAATTTCTATCAAATCACAGATGGCAAAAAGACACTTGTAAAAGTTGAACGTTATGATGAAGATAATCGGCTAGTGAATGTATTCTACAGTTTGGGTAAAACTGGAAATATGAATTTTGTTCTTAAAACAAATGGTAAAATAAATTACAGCTATAGCTATTTTTCAGATGGTTTTAAATCAATTAATACCAATTATAATAGAGGATTAATCGGAGGATTTAATATCAGTTCAGATGTTAAAATATTGAATAAGGATGGTTTACCAAGTGAAGAAATTCATTTTTATGATTACAAAAATGTAAAGTCTGTCAAGTTTTATTATGAAAAATACTGAGTGCTAATATATTAATTAAAAAATAGATATATTTTTGTTTCCAATAAAATAAAATTATGGAAAATAACACTTGGAAAAAATCATTGAAATTTCACGGAAGTCACAGTGAATTAGTTGGATTAAGAATAATAAATAACATTCTAAAAGCATTGACTTTCGGTTTTTATTACCCTTGGGCTAAAGTTGCTGAGTTGAAATATATGTATAAAGAAACGGAGTATTTGAATTCACGTTTTGTATTTCATGGTACAGGAAAAGAAGTGTTTAAAGGATTTATAAAAGCAATTTTATTTTTCGTTGTGTTGTATGCCTTTTTAATTTTTTGTATTTCAACTCATGACAAAACCTTGTTGTATATTGGATTAGCAGTGTTTTATCTTGGATTTATTGCCTTAATTCCATTAGCCATTCACGGCACTTTAAGATATAGATTGTCAAGAACTTCGTGGAGAGGAATCCATTTTGGATATAGAGGTAATTTGAAAGAGTTTTATGGGATTTATTTGAAAAACATTTTCTTAACAGTGATTTCTCTAGGTATTTATAGTTCTTGGATGCGAGTTGAAGTGAATAAATACACAAGAGGAAATGTTCGTTTTGGTAATGTACAATTTTCCTTCGTTGGAAGAGGTATAGATTTGTTTTTGATTAACCTAAAAGGGATTTTCTTTTCTTTTTTAACTTTTGGAATTTATTCATTTTGGTTCTACAAAAATCGCTTGATGTTTGAAGTGAACAATACGAAAATGATTCAGGATGGAAAAGAAATTAGCTTGCGTTCTACCTTATCCGCAGGGGCAATATTTAAAATGTTAATAATTAATTACTTGATTGTCATATTCACTTTAGGTATTGGTACAGGAATTGTAATTAATAGAGTGGCAAGAGTTCTATTTCAAAATATTGAATTTGAAGAGGATATTGATGCTGATGCAATTCTTCAAACAGAAGGAGAATACAAAGATGCAAGTGGAGATGACTTAGCTAGTATGTTAGACATTTCAATTATTTAATGGATTCATTTTTATATTTCGATGGATTATCTTCAAAAGCTTGGGCATGTAAAATTGATGTGCGAGACGAGGAAATCTTAATTCAATTAGAAGAAAATTTACAAATAATACGTTGGAAGATTAGTTCGATAATTTCTAAAGAATTAACGGATAATACTCTTTCGGTTAAATATGGTAATTTTCCTCATGAAACATTAGAAATCAAGGGTAGTAGAGCCCTTGATTTTTATGAAATAATTTCTAGAAATACAATTCGAGAAAAATCAAAAATTATTTGGTTTAGGAAAAGAACTTCTTTATTAGTGGGTTTTATTTTAGGATTTTTTCTGGTTTGTATATTGTCATATTGGTTTTTCATCCCTTGGCTAGGAGAAAAAGCAACGTTATTAGTTCCTAAATCAGCTGAGATTGAGTTAGGTGAAACGATTGCTGAAAATTTCAAAGAAAATGAAACGGTAAATAAAGAAGCTTCTGTTTTAGTAAATTCATTATTAGATTCTTTACATATTCAGGAAAGTTACAAAATTAATGTGACTGTTGTTAATTCTCCTTTAGTCAATGCGTTTGCATTGCCTGGTGGTCAAATTTTTGTATACACTGGGATAATTAAAAACATGAATGATTATGAAGAATTAGTTGCTTTATTAGGCCATGAAATCACTCATGTAACCCATCAACACTCTTTAAAAAGTTTGGGAAGAAGTGCAGCTTCCTCTATTTTTATTTCTGCGCTTTTTGGTGATATTTCTGGAATTTCAGCAGGAATTTTAGATCAAGCAAATCAATTAAAACAACTTCGCTATTCAAGAGAATTAGAAACAGAGGCAGATCAACATGGGATTGATTTTATGGTAAAATATAAAGTAAATCCGAATGGAATGCTGGATTTAATGAAAATTTTGGATAAGGAAAGCGAGGGTGAAAATGGTGTGATGAAATACTTAAGTACTCATCCTGAAACGAAGGAACGTATAGCGAGAATAAAATCTAATATGTTAATTCGTACAAAGTTCAAACAGAATAAATCACTTCAAAAAATGTTTATTGAAATTAAAAAATCTATATAATAAATGAAAAAACTATTTTTAGTTCTAATTCTACTTCTACCGATATTAGGAAAAGCACAGCAAATTAAAGAATTAAATTTAATCGTAGATCAATGGCATATTTCCGCTGCAAAAGCAGATTTGACTGCCTACACTAAACCTATGAGTGAGAAGTTTGTCTTTTTGGGAACAGCACCCGGTGAACGTTGGAATAAAGAAGCATTTATTACTTTCTCAAAACCCCATTTCGATAAAGGAAAAGCATGGGATTTTAAACCGGCTAATCGTAGTTGGGAGTTTAATGCAGATTCTACAGTAGCTTGGTTTGATGAAGACTTAGACACATGGATGAAAGGGTGCCGTGGTTCTGGTATTATGATAAAAGAAAAAGGCGATTGGAAAATCGCCTATTATAATCTAACTGTTTTAATCGAAAACGAAAAAATTGGACCATTTATCGAATTACGATCGAAATAAATTCACCCCCCCCTTCTTTTGCTGAAATTATTGAAGTGGAAGGAGGAAAATTTATAACATAGTAGTCGGGCAAACATAATCAGTTATCTCAAACTGGTTTGTACGTTTCATTGCTCCAAAACCATCGGTAACATTGATTAAATTTCGATACCCTCTTGCTTGCAAAATTGAAATAAAAACTACAGAACGATATCCTCCAGCACAATGTATATACGTTGGTTTTTCTTTGTTTATAAGAAGCATACTTTCGTTAATGTAATCTAAAGGAGCATTAGCAGCTTGTTTTACACGTTCACTTTTGTATTCACTCGCTTTACGAACATCTATTAATTCCACTTCTTCGTTTTTCATTTTTTGTGCTAATGCCTCTGGAGAAATGGAATCAATCGTATCGATTTCTTTCCCAGCATTTTTCCATGTATCAAATCCACCTTCTAAATACCCTAGTGTATTATCATACCCGACACGTGCTAAACGTGTTACCACTTCTTCTTCTCTTCCTCGATCACACACGAGCAAAAGTGGTTGTTTTACATCCGGAATTAGTGTACCTGCCCACACAGCAAAGTTTCCATCAATTCCGATATTTATCGAATTTGGTATAAATCCTTTTACAAAAGAATTCGCTTCTCTAGTATCTAGAATTAGAGCGTCCGTTTCTTTAGCTACTAATTCAAAAGATGATACATTTAATGCTTTGGTTCCTTGACTTTTTACCTCATCAAAAGCATTATATCCTTGGATATTTAACAATACATTCTGAGGGAAATATCCAGGAGGAGGCGTTAAACCATCTAATAATTCGGTAACGAATTCTTCCTCAGTCATTGTAGGTCTAAGTGCATAATTCACCTCTTTTTGATGACCTAAAGTATCGAATGTTTCTTTACTCATATTTTTACCTCACGCACTACCAGCACCATGTCCAGGATATACAATGATATCATCTGCTAAAGGCATAATTTTGTTTCTCAAAGAATGAAAAAGATGTCTTGCTAATTTATCTTGTGTCATTTCAGCAATGACTTTTTGTGCTAAATCGGGTCTACCTACATCACCAATAAATAAAGTATCACCTGTAAACAAAGCCTTTTCTTTCCCATTTTCATCTCGTAATAAAAAACATGAACTTTCCATCGTGTGCCCAGGCGTATGTAATAGTTTAATGGAAATATCACCTAATTGAAATACTTCCTCATCTTTACCTATATAGGCATCAAATCCCGTTTTCATGGAAGTGGGACCATAAATAATCTGTGCTCCTGTTTTTGTTGCTAAATCCACATGACCTGAAACAAAATCCGCATGAAAATGAGTTTCGAAAATGTATTTAATTGTGGCATTATTGTCTTTCGCTTTCTGAATGTAAGCATCTACATCACGTAATGGATCGATAATCGCAACTTCTCCATTGCTTTCAATATAATAAGCAGCTTCAGCTAAACATCCAGTGTATAATTGTTCTA
Source organism: Crocinitomicaceae bacterium (assembly GCA_044370735.1). GTDB lineage: Bacteria > Bacteroidota > Bacteroidia > Flavobacteriales_D > Crocinitomicaceae > CANHVK01. Next base: position 30,791 of record JBILUY010000002.1, read on the forward strand.
TTTTCATGTCTTTTAAATATTAAGATTGAAACAAAAATAAGTCAGGTTACGATTACAAATCTGCCACTTTTGTTACGGAAGAACTATGATAATTATCACTTTTAGACATAAAAAAAGAGAGTGGGATACACTCTCTTTAAATCGGTTTTAAAAGAATTTTTGTTATTTCTTTTTCTCTTTTTTTTCTGCTTTCGGTTTTTCTTCTTTTTCAGCCTTTTCTTTTTTCGGTTTTTCCACCTTCATTTCTTTGTCTTTGGCTAATTTTTTCTCATCATCTTGCAATTTTTTTTGATCAGCTTTCATTTTGGCTTGGTCTGCTTTTTTCTTATCTGTAAGTTGTTTTTTAGCGTCCTTATCTTTTCCTGCATTTTTCAATGCCTCATCATCTTCTTTGAGTGTTTTCTCATCCTCCTTCAAGGTTTTTTTATCTTCTTTAATTGTCTTTTTATCTTCATTGATTGCAGCCTTTTTAGCAGCTTTATCTTGACTAAATCCAACAGTTGAGAAAATCAACACAAATAAGGGTAGTAATAGCTTTTTCATAACAGTAGGTTTTAATTGTTTTTCTTGAATATACTCATTTGAAAGTAAAAATCCAAATTACATTAATCCTTTTTGATGTAAATAATTATAATTTGAACCTATGCGAATGAACCAAAAAGCCTTAATTTCTTTGTATTTTTCATTACTACCCTCAATAGGTAATTCATTAGATTGAAAACATTTAAATAAATAAGACTTAGATTTTTTTCCATGAATATTACTTTCAAAACTATAAAATGGAAAAACTCCTTTTTCAATCATTGTATCAGTTTCAATGTTTTTGTATAAGAAATAACCAAGTCGAAAAGAATGCCCTTTATCTGATTTTTTATGATAAATAAAACTCCATAAGAAATGCTGCGATTTTTCATTGTCTGTATAATAGGTTTTGCGAGAGTATAGTCCAGCTAATAAATTGAAGTAACTACTATTAAGTGTTTTTTGATGGTAGTAGATGGGTAAAAAAGTGTTATATGACAATTCAGTTGATTTTTTCATCCAAAATAAAGGAGATATTCTGAATGTAGTTTTCTCATTTGATTTTTTGAAATCAATTAATGGGTACAAGAATTTGAAACTTTTCTCTTGCTGTGTTGATTTATATCGAAATAAGAATCCTAAAACTCCCATGTTGACATCCTGGTTTAGACTGTTTTTTGAGTAATCAATGAAAGGGAAAAATACACTTGTTTTTTTATGATCTTGTTGAATTTTCCAAAAGAATGGTGTTATTGCTAATGTGTTTTTTTGAGCAATAGAATCATGTTTTTCATAAAAGAGTGGTAAAAGTATAGTTTGTTTTAATCCTAATGATTTTCGTTTAAAATAGAGAGGCAAGATAGAAAGAGATGTATCGGTAGAATTTCTTTTATAATGAACGAAAGGAAGGAAATGTACCTCTTTATCGTTTCTGCTTTCTTTCATCCACAAAAAAGGAAAGAATATTGTTTGATTTCCAAGATGTTCGTCTGTTTTTTTAATTCTCCAAAACAAGGGAGTGACAGCCGAAATTGTTTTTTTATCAATTTTATTATGTTCAAAGTAATAGAAAGGAGCGAAATAATTTCGTTTTACGTCCACAGTGTTTTTGTAATGAAACAAAGGAAATAAAGTGAAAGTGGTATCTAAATCAGTTCGTTTCCAGTGAAACATTGGTGCTAAATAAAGTTCTTTATTGTGTGAATTTAGTTTTTTATAAGAAAACAATGGAAGAAACATTGTTGTGGTTTCAGTTGGGTTTTTGCTTCTCCAATAGAATGGGAATATGATTTTTTTAGAAGTAATGTTTTGAACTTCTTTAGCATTTAAGTCAAATTTATCTTTGCTATAATAACTCCAATAAATTGGGAAAACAATAGTGTGTTTATAGATTGTTGTATCTAATCCATAAGTAAATGAGCTTTCTTTTTTATAAAAATAAAACGGAAATAAACCGTGTTTACTTGTTTGATTTACATGTTGATTATCTGTATTTTGTTTTTTAAAATGATACAACAACATTCCGTAGTTTCTTCGTTTCTCTTTCCAAGTTGCTGTATTTGAGGAGTAGTTATAATCGTATTTTGAATAAATTGGAAAAATAGTCTTTTGTGTTTTATATGAATTCTTTCTGCTCCAATAAAATGGAAAAAGGGTAAGGTTCTTTGCAGAGTTATCATGGTAAGACCAAAGAATTGGAAATAGAACGGATGTTTTAATCGTATCTATTTTAGGTAAAGAAGAATCTTTAGAATTTTGCCAATGTTTTCTGAACTCGATAGAAGAAAACCATAAAGGAAGCACCATTTTTTTGGTTTTATTTGGTTGCTTTATTTGCCAATACAAAGGTGTAACATTTACAAAGCCTCTATCCTCATTTTTAGCTTTTCCAGATCCTCCAAATGGGAATAAATAGATGGATTTATAGTTTGCATTTTCAAATGACCAATACACAGGGAAGACAGTGCTAAATCTTCTTTTTTCATTACCCGTTTTTAAATAAATAGGTAAAATTGCTTTCGTGTAAGACGAATCCCAGGAATATGATTTTTTCGAGTTAATATAAATTGGGCTGATGAAACGAGTTATGTTTTCATTCTTTTTATATCCAAACAAAGGAAATAATCGAGTAATTGTAGAGCGATTCGTTTTTTTGTGATAAAAAAGTAGTGCGATAGATTGTTTCTTTATTTTATGTAATGTATCATTTGAGGTAAATAATAATGGAAATTGATTGTAAGAAATCGTGTTTTTATAAGTCTTTTTCCAAGCTAGCAAAAGTGGAATAAAATTTACTTTTTGATCTCTGCTTTTTTGACTGATATAAAATGGTGCTATAATTTTTGTTGTATCGTATTTGTTTTCAATATTCCATATCAAAGGTGTAAACATAGTGAACGATGAAAAACTATCTTTTTTAAATGCATACATTGGGCTTATAAAATGTTCTTCCAAGGAATCTTTATAATAATTGAACACAGGTAACAATGTTCTACTTGTACTGTTTTTGGTGTCTTTTGTCCAAAATAAGGGAGTAATCATTTTCAAGTCAGTTTTTCCAATATAATCGTCAATTTTTATGGTGTGGTTGTATAAAGGGAAAATGGTTGTGCTTGATTTTCTTGGAGATACCTTACGATGAAATAGAAGCGGGTAAATCGTTGTAGAAGTTGTTTTACCAGTTGTTTTATTTTGATAAATCGGAAATAAAAAGGAACTTGTGTCTTCTGTATTCGTAAAATTCCAAAATAAAGGAGTAATCATTTTGTAAGAACCAATTTCCGAGCCATTATATCCCTTGAAATCCCCTTGACTATAAATCGGTGCTATTGTTAAGTAAGTAGACTGTGGTTTTTTGTAATACCAAACCAAAGGAAACGTGACAAAGCTAGTGTTTTTATCTGCCTCACTTTTATTATACCATATAAAGAAAAAGAGATTATTATCAACCTCTAATCCATTATCAGAAGTCGATAATTGTAAAAATCGTATGTAAGGGGCAATTTCGCCCAATGAAAAGGTTTTATTCCCTTTTAATTGATCTTCAGTATATCTAAAAATACTAGGGTAATAAGTTGTCCCAATTCGAATATCTCTTGATGAGGCAGTTTTGGTGTTGAAAAACAAAGGTAGTACGTGACCATGTTTTAGTTGATACTCTTGATTGTTTTGATACCCGATCAAGTTTGCTAATGCACTTATTTCAGTGGTTGTTTTTGTTTTTGAACGTTTGAAAATGGGCCATAAATTCACATTTTTATTTCTTGTTAATCCAAAATCAAAATTTACACTTGATGAAATGGTATCTTCTTGAGCAAAAATTGAGCTAACATTGATAATCAGTAATAGGAGTAATAATTTTTTCATTCCTTATGTTTTAAGGCAAAAGTAGGGGGAGTATAACAATGAGTTTTTGATCTATGTCAAAAAAATTATTTTCTATAAAAATTCATTTCATCTACATACTTATACACTTCAGGTGTAAGTAAATAGCGAACATCTTTTTGTTGTTGTATGGATTCTCGAATGTAGGTTGACGAAATTTTCATTAACGGAGCATCTAAACAGAAATGCGCTTTTGGAAATTGTTCCATTAGTTTTTCCGTGGACACAATCGGTTCGTTAGTTGCTATTTCTTGAGTAGTTAATACACGAGGATATATATACATTGGATAATTTTCTATAATCTGTTCGTTATTTTTCCATTTATGGAACGTGCGTAGATTATCTTCTCCAACGATTAAGCAAAAGGTGTAAGTGGGATGTTTTTCTTTTAAGTATGCTAATGTGTCTATCGTATAATTTGGTTTGGGTAATTTAAATTCGATATCTGAAACTCGAAGTAAATCATTTTCTTCTACTGCAATCTGTGTAAGCATTAGACGATGATGATCTGCTAACAAAGTTTGCTTGGCTTTCAAAGGATTTTGAGGTGTTACGATTAACCAAATTTGATCCAAATCAGTATGAGTTGCTAGATGATTGGCAATAATTAAATGTCCTACGTGGATAGGATTAAACGTACCAAAAAACAACCCTACTTTCATCTTATTGATTTAAAAAGTCAGCGATTAATTTTTCTGCTCTCAAACAAGCGTCTTCTAATACATCATTTTCAAGAATGACATCAAATCGGTGTGCCATAGCTAGTTCTTCTTCAGCACGAGCCATACGCATTTGAATTTTGTCTTCGGTTTCAGTGCTTCTTCCTCGTAAACGTTTTTCTAATTCTTCGATGGAAGGTGCTTGAACAAATACAGACAATGCTTTTGTACCCAATTTGGATTTGATATTTATTCCTCCCAACACATCTACATCAAACAAAACGACTTTACCACCTTGCCACATTTCTTCTACGACAGAAAAAAGGGTTCCGTAAAAATTATTCGAATACACTTCTTCCCACTCTAAAAAAGCATTGTCGTCAATTTTTTGTTTAAAACCTTCAACGCCTAAAAAGTGGTAATCTTTCCCATTTATTTCACCTGGTCTTGGTTCACGACTACAAGCAGAAACCGAAAATTCAAGGGTTGGAAATTTAGTCAATAAATGTTTTACAATGGTTGTTTTTCCAGCTCCAGAAGGCGCAGAAAAAATGATGCTTTTACCTGTTATATTTTGTTTGTTCATTGTCTTTACTTTTTAGGTGTTATAGTGAGCTTGTCGTTGTCACATTGAGCTTGTCGAAATGTTACAACGTATTCAACACCTGTTCTTTGATTTTCTCTAATGCATCTTTCATATCCACTACGATTTTCTGTAAATCGACTTGGTAACTTTTACTACCTAACGTGTTTATTTCACGACCAATTTCTTGCGCTATAAATCCAAGTTTTTTACCTGCACTAGGTGTATGCATTGTTTCAATGAAATAATCAAGGTGGTTCGCTAAACGCATTTTCTCTTCTGAAATATCCATTTTTTCAATGTAGAAGATCAATTCTTGCTGAAAACGATTTTCATCATATCCAGCCACTCCCGTAAAATCTTCTAATCCTTTACGAATTCTATCTTTTACGATATCAATGCGACTTGTTTCGAACGGCTCAACTTGACTTAATAAGGTTCTAATTTCACCGATACGATCCGAAAATTCTTTCTCTAAAGCAATTCCTTCTTGTCTTCTGAACGTTGTCAAATTCGTACATGCTTCATCTACTAATTGAGCCACGAATGCAAATTCTTCTTCTGTAACACCCTCTTTAGATTGCACATAAATTTCAGGCATACGGATGATTAAAGATAAATAGTCTTCTGTTTTTTGTCCTATCAGTTGATTTGTTTCAAATAAGTCCTGAAAATAAGCTTTGGCTAAATCCTTGTTTATTTCTACAGGTTTTGCCGATCCAGATTGGTCTATAGTTACTGAAACTTCAACCTTTCCACGATCTAATCGATTGGTAATGTGTTGTCTGTATTCTAATTCTTTCTCTCTATAAGGTCCCGCAAGGCGAACAAATAAATCCATTCCTTTGCTATTCAGGGCCTTCATTTCCACACTGATTTTCTTTCCCTCAAATGTTCCGGAAGCTTTTCCGTAACCTGTCATTGAATACAACATACTCTCTTTTATTTGCTGTAAAATTAGAGATAATTGCCGTATTCTCTCTCAATTAAGATTATTTTACCATTTATTATTTCCTACAAATTTGGTATAATACTATTTTTGTATCTTTACGAATTAGTTTTTTCACTTACAAACACGATTAGATGAAAGTAATTGATCATTTGAATGAAGCGAAATCAACGTTGTTTTCGTTTGAAATTTTACCTCCTTTAAAAGGAAAGAGTATTCAATCTATTTATGATGGGATTGATCCGTTGATGGAATTTAAACCAAAATACATCAACGTTACTTATCACCGTGAGGAGTATGTTTTCAAAGAAAGAGCAAATGGCTTACTTGAAAAAATAGCAATTCGTAAACGACCAGGTACGGTTGGTATTTGTGCTGCCATTATGAATAAATATCACGTGGATGCGGTTCCTCATTTAATTTGTGGTGGATTTAGTAAAGAAGAAACAGAAAATGCATTGATTGATTTACAGTTTTTAGGAATTGATAACGTGCTTGCTTTACGCGGTGATTCAATTAAAACAGAAAGTGCATTTAGACCACATCCTGAAGGCCATGCTTATGCCCAAGATCTTATTAAGCAAGTAATTAATATGAACAATGGGAATTACATTACAGAAGATTTTCAATTAGAGCCAACTAAATTTTGTATTGGTACCGCTGGATATCCAGAAAAGCATTTCGAGGCGATGAATATGTCTACTGATTTACACTATTTAAAGCAAAAAGTGGAAGCGGGAGCAGAATATATTGTTACTCAAATGTTCTTTGATAATCAAAAGTACTTTGATTTTGTGGATGCTTGTCGTGCAATTGGAATCAATGTACCAATTATTCCAGGATTGAAACCGATTAAAACGTTAGGACATACTACTGTTTTGCCAAAGTTATTTCATATTGATTTCCCTGAAGCTTTATCAAAAGAATTAATAAAGTGTAAATCAAATGAGGATGTGAAAAAAGTGGGTATCGAGTGGGGAATACAGCAATCAAAAGAATTGAAAGCGAAAAACGTTCCTGGTATTCATTATTATACAATGTCAAATTCAGATGAGGTTAAAGCCATCGCTTCAGAAGTGTTTTAAGATGAGAAGTTTATTATTTATTTGTTTCGTTTTCTTCTCCTCTTTCGCTATACAAGCACAAGGTCTTAAGCTTACGAATGGTGTATTGGTTGGCCAATTAGATCGTCCTGAAGATAAATTTACAGCCGAAATCAATTTAGCAGAGATTTTTGCAGAATGTGGAGTGAATGTGGTTCCATCGTTGAATTTATTAAAACAAGGAGCCCCTTTATCTGTATTAGTTTCTGATTCTGTTAAAGCAATTTTAACTGACAAAAAAATTGACACCTATATTCTTGTAAATGTCCGTGGGTATGATCGTCAATTCAGATTATCTACCAAAATTGGTTCCCTAGCTGAAGAATTGAATGTAGCGCACCTTTTTCCTTTGTTTCGTGATGAAATTATGTCAATTACGTTCGAATTTAATTTTTTCAGAGATGGAAAATTAGTTCATACCGAGTTGATGCGATTGAAAAATGTAGATACTAAAGAAAAGCTTATTCAAAAACTACATAAAAAACTTCCAAAACGAATAAATCATTGGAAATCATAATATTTTAAGCCTCATTTGAGGCTTTTTTTATGCTTCCCTCCATGAGTAGGGATAGAGGGAGGTGATATTTTAAACTTTTCTTTTGAAATTAACATTTAACATTTAACATTATTTATATACCACGGTAAATAAATTTATATTATATTTGTTTTATAATTAAAATTTAAAACATGGAAACAGCAGTTAAAACAATATGGGGAGTTGACCCAATGCATTCAGAAGTAGAATTTAAAGTAAAACATTTAGTAATTTCTACAGTTAAAGGAATTTTCAAAGAATTTTCAGCGACAGTTCATTCAGAAGGAGAAGGATTTGAAAATGCTACTTTTGAATTTGAAGCAAATGTAAATTCTATTTTTACAAATCAATCAGATAGAGATAATCACTTGAAATCAGCAGATTTCTTTGATGTTGAGAATCACCCAACATTAAATTTCAAATCTACAAGTGTTGCTAAAAAATCTGATGATACGTATAAAATTACAGGAGATTTTACAATCAAAGGAGTAACTAAATCAGTAGAATTAACGGCTGAATTTGGTGGGATTGCGACAGATCCTTACGGAAATGTAAAAGCTGGTTTCGAAATCACAGGTACAATTAACCGTAAAGATTTCGGATTAACATTCCACGCTGTTACAGAAGCAGGAAACATCGTTGTTAGTGATGATATTAAATTGAATGTAAACTTACAATTTGCAAAACAACAGTAATTTGTAGTTTATTTATTTGAACTTCTATGAGGGTGTCCGAAAAGTCGAGACACCCTTTTTTATTGTTAGAAGTTGGTTAAAAATTGTCAAAACGAGGCATTCGAGAATGAAAAAAGCGCAGTTTACTCTAGTAAATGAGCATTTTTAAATTAAGAATAACGAAGTGTTGGCACTTTTTGGACATCTTCTTTTTATCTTCGCTCAATTAAGCATTCATCATTAAACATTAAACATTAAAATCGGTGCATTTAATCACAAATAAAAAACAGCTACTGCCTATATCTGATGGATTAAGAAAATACTTGCGGCAATATGGACGTGAGGTGAAAACTTCATTGAAATACAAAGATTTAAGTGATTATGAAAATTACATCAATTTGTATGATCGTGATGGAAATAACACCTATTGGGTAACTGTCATTTATAATCATTCAATAGCAGATGAGATTTACGAAAAGTTAAAACAAGTTTATGCTATTCTAAAAGCTGCTGGGGATGTTTCTTTTATCGAACACCTATACGTTGATCGCATTGATTTTTGTTTATATGCAAATACAGGACCGTTTCGTATACGAATTGTAAATCGTTTGAATGATAACTTTGATTATTTCTATGTAAAAAAAGCAGATGCATCTCGTATTTATGGTTTAGAGTTGGAGCATCTTTTATCACCAAATCACATCAGTTATTTCGTGAATGATGAAACGCTTATTGAAGAACATATTATTGGAATTCCAGCCGATTTATTTTTGACAAAAAACAATACAGTTCACCAAGATTTTGAAGAAACGCGTTTAGCAAAAGAATTTGTTAAGTTTAACGAACGTTGTTTTGTTCGCTTATTAGGCGATATGCATTCCAGTAATTTTGTGATTGACGTAACTCCAGATTTTGAAACCACCCACTACCGAATGCGTTCAATAGATTTTGATCAGCAATCTTATGAAAAGCGGAAAGCGGTATATCTTCCCCAATTTTTTAAGCAAAACTTACCTTTTGTTGAGCTAGTACAAAAACATTTAACCCCAGCATCTATTAAACAGTATCAAAGAGAAGAACGCTCTATGATTTTAAATCGCATTCGAAATGCACGTTATCAAGTAAAAGACATCATTGATGTAATGGCGAAGGACAATCTATCACCTAAAGAAAATGTGGAGCAATTACGTGAAGAATTGGCTAAACATTATGAAAATAACGATTTTTTGAAATGTAAAACGATGGGTCAAATCGTACGTATCAGTCTTAAGATTATGATTAAAGGAAAATAAAAAAGGGGCAAAGCCCCTCAAAATTATGTATTATAAATTAAGAATTATGGGTTAAAATCATTCCAAATTCATAACCCATAACCCATAATTACTGAAGTGCTTTCTCAATTTTCTTTTGAAGAATTTTTACGGCATCAGAATCTTTGATTACGTAGTCAAATGCTCCTTTATCTAACAAAGTACCAGCCACATCTAAACTATCTTGACCACTTAACATAATTACTTTCGTTTCAGGACGAGCAATGTTAATTTTTTCCAACGCTTCCATACCATTCATAGCATCTGGATTATCTTTATCTAAATAGAAATCCAAAACCACAACAGATGGACCTTCGTGTAAGTTATCTAAACACTCTTCAGCAGATGAAAACCCTCTCACTGCATACGCTTCATTCTC
>JBILUY010000247.1:0-3683 GCA_044370735.1 Crocinitomicaceae bacterium
ACAGTTTCAACTGATACAACAGAAGTAAATGAAACTAAAACTATCAAGGGTACATTTACAAACCTTAGTTATATCGTTCAATAATTATCTTCGAATATAACCAGCCTCTCCTTTTTGAATACGATCAAATATCCAATCGTAATTATAGGGCATGTGGCTATCGACGAAGTTTTTCTTAGGCCAATCTTTCGGGATAAAAGCTCTCCCGTGATTTAAATCATGGAATAACCCTTTGACTTGACATTGAGGAGCAATCCCATCTTGTTCCCAAAGCGGATCTGGATTAGGTTGGTCTAAATTACTACCATATTGCCAAACTTGTAAGAATTTAGACCAATCAGCTCCATCCTGACTAGGATTTTCTGCAGATAAAATATAAATATTACCCAATACAACTTTCGATGAAAGAACGTCAATAATTCCCAATGCATAAGCATATCCCATACTATGACACACAATATCCAAGGTATCTTTAACCTTTGTATGTAACAACATTTCCAAGGTCTTCCCCCCTATCCTTCCTTTGTCTTTTCTGTAATTAAACCCTTCTGAATTTGGACTTTGATTTAGTCGATGGAAATTTTGCCCGCCTTTTTTACGATTGATTAAATGATTTGATAAATACAAACTTTTAGCAAAAAGAATGACATTTCGATGATTGGATGTTTTCACACTCATACTTCCATCCAAATAATAAAATTCAGTCGGTTTTAAAGTGTCAATAAATCGATCATCTAATTTAAACCAATAATGGTAACGGTCTTTAGATGTGACCAAGTTATCCGTTTCATTATGCTCACGTTCATAGCCACGATAACCATTGATAAAAATTAGTACCCGTTTAGCTACCTGTTTACATGAATCTTCGATTCGCGGGAAATCTTGTTTAAAAACAAACCAAATTCCTTTACGTTTCACAAACGAAAGTTTCATTCGTTTCTCTTCCGGTTTTCTCGAGAAGAAAATACGAATCTTTTGATTTGAAATTGTATCCTTCCAAGATTGCTTTTGTATTCGAATTGAAGTTCTAGGAATCGACACAAAATCAAATACCAAGTGTTTCATTTGTTCTACCGAAATCAACTGTTCATTCTTCGGTTTGTGTATATCGACTGAAAAATTATGCTGAAACAATACTTCTTTATTCCCTGAAATCACATTTCCTAGAGTATCTTCTTCCCAAACAGCAAAATGAACAAAACCAGTCACGTTCCCAATCTTTTTAGGAAAGAATTGAGCGTTCAAGTTTAACGAACAGAAGAGTAAGAAAATGATTAGGAAATGTTTCATAAAATAAAAATAGCAAAAGAAAAGAATTCCTTTGCTATTTTTATTTTATATAAATGATATATACTAATTACACAATTCTCTCCAAGCTTCTACAGCTGCAGGAATTCCATTTTTCGCACTGATATAAGTATTTAGTAATCTAATTTCACGACATTGGTATTCTTCAACGGGCACACACGGAATTTCAATTAATTTAATTCCTTTATTCTCTGTAACACACTTGGAAAAATACGTTACCAATTCTGCTTTAGTGGAGCATTTTTTGGCTTCACCTCCATAGCTTTCAATCAATTTCTGAATATCAAAATCGGCATGTGAACAGTGATAAATACCTGCATCTGAATTTTTTCCCAAATGGAAAATATTATTTCGCATGTAGATGATAATTATATTCAACTCGTGTTGCATAAAGTGGATCAATTCATTCAATTGAAAATGAAATCCTCCATCTCCCGTCATAACAACAGCAACGTCATTTAATTTACGTTCTTTCAACACTTCACAAACAGCTCTTGCATAAGGCATCGAAGTTCCCATTGCACCATACCAAGCATTACAAATCCAACTTCTTCCTAAACCGGAAGATTTAGTAAGTAAACTATAACTAGCAAAATAGGAATTTCCAATTTCGGGCATATAAATAAATGCTTTATCTGAATTTTGTTGAACATCATTTAAGACTTGCACAACATTATGGAAATCTACTTTTTCATTATCAGAAATAACCTCTTTCTCTTCCTCCTTCACAAAAGCTGGAAAAGGAATGATATTGGCTAATAACAACTTATTGAATATTTCTTGTAAATCTTGTTGAAGTCGAGCAGTTCCATTCAATACCGTTTTATTTTCAAAGTCAGCTAATAAATGGGTTCCTGTTCCGTACGCAGTATTTGCATCCATTTTATTGATACTTGTTGCCACCTCTAACACATAGTCTGCTTTTTTATCTACATACAAACGTTTGGATGGTTCCGTAAATACCCCGTTATAAGCAGACAAACTTAATGGGTGTGTATCGTCAAAAATTCCTTTAGCAAACCATGTTGCAACAAAGGGTATATTCGTTCGCTCACAAAAAGTTAGAATCGTTTTTTGCAATACTTTGTTCAACTTAACCCCTTCCCCAAAATACAATAAAGGAGCTTTTGATTTTGCTAAATTTTCTACTATTTCCTCTACGATAATATCGGTTGAATTATAGGAAATAGTACTTGCTGTAGCTTCTTGTATGGAAGCAGGTAATTGAATGGATTGTGTTGGCGAGAAAACAATATCTCTTGGAATTTCAATAAAAACAGGCTCATTGTTCATATAAGCATGTAATACCAATTGAAAAAATTGTTCTCCAGCTAACCCTGGCTGACCAGGCGAACGTTTCCCTTGCAAACGCTCCGCGCGCATTCCCAACCCTTTAAAACTGTTTAATGCAGCATCATAATCCACATTCCAAGAGGAAGACGAAGTTACAGTGTGATGTATTGCAGTACTACTAACCTCATCTTCCCCGGGAGCACCAGAAATAAAAATCACAGGTAACTTTTCACTTTTTGCCAAAGCTGCAGCACTCGAACAGGGTAAACTTCCAACTGTATAAGTAGTCATACAAAGTCCTAAACCTTCCACTTCTGCTTGGCCACACGCTGAAAAAGAAGCATGCATTTCATTACTTGATGGGAGTAAATCAAATTCGTGCTCAAATGCCTTAATTAAATTTACCGCAAAATCTCCCCCAATACCATAAATACGTTTCACATTAAAAAAACGTAAGGTATCCACCATACTTTGTGCTAGAGTCGGAAGAGAATTTAAATATTTATGATTTACTTTCATTGATTCATTATCTAAAATCATTTGCTTCAAAATTAAATATTAAATGATGTAATTTCCCTGACATTAATCAGACATTTTACACTTTTAAATCATTTATTACTAGATTTACAAAAACTTTTAAACCCTTTTATAACAGGTAAATACAACACCTTAAACCAATTATTGAAATTTTCATTTTTTGCTTTAGGTATACCAAATACATATTCTAATTTTTCTTTATCAGATACTTTTAAAGTACCAAATAACAAATCCCAAATTGCTAAATGAGACCCCATATTCTTATTATAATCACTAGGCTCTAAACTATGGTGTATTTGATGTTGAACAGGACTAATAAAAATATGTTCTAACCATCTAGAATAAAAAAGGGGGACATGTGAATGTCTTAAATTTGCTCCAACAAATAAAAAGATAAACCTTCCTATGTTGACTCCTAATATTTCAATAACTTCTAATTGATTCTCGAAAAAGAAATAAAAAAATCCAGTAACTAATCCAAAAACAATTGTACCACGTATATGAAATAAAAACATTTCTATAGGATGTTGGCGAAAAAGTGTAAA
>JBILUY010000248.1:0-3676 GCA_044370735.1 Crocinitomicaceae bacterium
AAAATCATTCAAAAGCAATATCGTTGCGAGCATAGATGAACAACAAAATGCCATTTTATTTGATGGAACTGAATTGATAAAATTAAACCCAAATGGGGATATTCTTTTTCACCAAAGCATCAAATCACTGGGCACAATCAAAGAAATCGACGCTCGTAACCCATTCAAAATCTTATTATTTTCAGAAAATCAACAAAGTATCAATTTTGTAGATAATAGTTTGACACTTCAAAACGAGAGTATCGATTTAGCAAATTTCGACCTTAATAATGTAATTCTTACTTCAGGTTCAGATCAAATGGACAAATGTTGGGTGTATAATCAAGACAACAATATTTTGAAACTCATTGGTAAAAATGAACAACAATTTCAAACGATTACCAATCTTAAAAAAATGGTAAATATAAACTCCATTGATCAATTAAAAGAAATCAACGGACAGTTGTTTTTGTTAGATTATTCAGGAAAAGTCGTATTACTTGATATGTATGGAAATTTAAAATCGAGTTTTGATTTTAGACCATTCATATCGGCTTTCATGGATCAATCGATGATTTATTTACAAATGGAAAATGGTATTTATGTTTTCAATTATATAAAAAATCAACAGATTGGTTTTATTAAAACACCGACAAAAACGAAGATCATTGGGAAGAAAGGGGATTTTTTCTTTTTTACCCAAGAAAACAAATTATCAAAATTTACATTTAGCAAGTGATTTTTCAATTGTAGAATGTATATTTGTATAGAAACGAATTAATACAAAAGAACTATGCATATAGCAGTAGCAGGTAATATCGGAGCAGGAAAAACAACGTTAACTCAAATGTTAGCAAAACATTACGGATGGGATACACATTTTGAAGATATTGAACAAAATCCGTATTTGAATGATTTCTATGAGGATATGCAACGTTGGTCTTTCAACTTACAAATCTATTATCTGAATAGTCGTTTCACACAAATTCAAGAAATCAAAGAAGCAAGCAATACCGTTATTCAAGATCGTACTATTTATGAAGATGCATTCATTTTTGCTCCGAACTTACATTCTATGGGCTTAATGACTACACGTGATTTTGAAAATTACTTTTCTTTATTCAACCTAATAGAATCGTTTGTTTCTGCCCCTGATTTATTAATCTACTTACTTGCAAGTGTTCCTACGCTAGTGAATCACATTCAATTACGTGGAAGAGAATACGAAGAAAGCATTCGTTTGGATTATTTAAAACGCTTGAATGACCGCTACGAAGCATGGATTTCAACGTATGACAAAGGTAAATTATTAGTTATCGACATCGACAACAACCGTTTCCCTGAAAATCAAGAGGATTTTGGTAAGATTATACAGTCGATTGATGCTGAAATCAACGGACTATTTTAGTATTAGTATTCATTTTAAATTGCTTTTTTTATTTTCCCTCCTTGAGGAGGGATTAGGGGAGGTGATTTAAACTTGTAAAAATAACATAGGGCTAGTCACCCTCCTCAGTCCTCCCTCAAGAGAGGAAGATTTAACTCCTCTTTCTTATTCGCTAACTGATTTAACAAACGGATTTTAACTTTATTTGCTTCTTTCTGACTTTGTTTTTTATTCTTTTTTTGAGCCATCAATTTAGAATGAAGCTTTTTGTTTTCAGTATTTTTTTGCTTCGCCATTGTTGAAGTTTATACCGTTTTTACTCCGCAAAATGATTCCATCCTTGCGCTTGAAGCGTTACGTGAGATCCATTTTTATCCACTAAATTTACTCCACTAGCTTTGTCCGTGATGTGTCCAATCACCGTGAAGTTCGGATTTGAAGCTACTTTCTCGTAATCTTCTTGTTTGATTGTGAATAGTAACTCATAATCTTCTCCCCCATTTAATGCAGTCGTCACTGGATCTACGTTAAACTCAATCGCTGCGATAGACGTTTTCGCATCTAGCGGAATACGTTCATCGTAAATCGTACAACCAACCTCACTTGCTTTACAAATATGCATAATCTCCGAAGCCAAACCGTCCGAAATGTCAATCATCGCTGTTGGGTGAACTTCTAATTCTTTTAAAATTTGGATTACGTCTTTACGAGCTTCTGGCTTTAACTGTCTTTCTAACAAGTAATCGTGACCATCTAAATCAGGTTGAATTCCTGGATTAGCTTTAAAGACAGCACGCTCACGTTCTAAAATTTGTAAGCCCATGTAAGCACCTCCTAAATCACCAGAAACCACCAATAAATCGTATTCTTTCGCTCCGTTACGGTAAACAACCTCCTCTTTTTTAGCTGTTCCAACCGCCGTAATCGAAATCATCAATCCAGATAATGAAGAGGTTGTATCTCCTCCTACTAAATCAACTTGGTAAATGTCACACGCTTTTTTGATTCCCTTGTATAATTCTTCTACCGCTTCTAACGGAAATCTGCTTGAAATAGCGATCGAAACTGTGATTTGTTTCGGAGTTCCATTCATCGCATAGATATCAGATAAATTCACCACCACCGATTTGTAGCCCAAATGCATTAATGGTGAGTACATCAAATTAAAATGAATCCCTTCCACCAGCATATCTGTCGACACCAACATTACCTCTTCTTCTGAAGTAGCAATTACAGCAGCATCGTCCCCTACCCCTTTTATCGTTGATGATGAATAACTTACAAAATCTTTCGTAAGCGTATCAATCAACCCAAATTCTCCTAAATCACTGATTTCTGTTCTCTTTTCTGACATAACCTAATATTTATAGAGTAAAAATACAAAATCAAAAGGAAAAGTGTAATTTTATTATTTACTTATCGAACTTGGTTTTTAATTCACGCACTATGGAATTACAGGAAATTAATGAATTTAAATCTTCACCTAAAATCAGGGAAAAATTACTGACCATTGGTTTCGCAAAAGAATTTGCAGAAAATGAGGTAATTCTAAATGAAAACGCCTATATCAAGGCTATTCCGATCGTTACAAAAGGAAGTATTCGTGTGATGCGAACGGACGAAGATGGACGAGAATTACTTTTATATTATATCCGCGCTGGAGAATCATGCATTATGTCTTTTTTAGGTGGAATTCACCAAGATACAAGCAAAGTTAAAGCCATCGCCGAAGAAGATACCGAAATCTTATTTATTCCTACCGACAAAGTTTCTGTCTTAATCAAAGAATTTCCTGAATGGTTGGATTATATTTTCCGTCTTTACCACAAGCGTTTTGAGGAATTATTGGATGTCGTGAATAACGTGGCATTCAAAAAAATGGATGAGCGTTTGTTGGATTTCCTTCATAAAAAATGCGAAGTTGCTAATTCTAAGACTTTACAAATCACGCACGAACAACTTGCCAATGAATTAGGAACAGCACGTGTGGTGATTTCTCGCTTGTTGAAAGTGTTGGAAGAAGATGGAGTGGTTGAGTTAGGGAGAAATAAGATTAAATTGATAAAATAATTTCTTTCTTTTCTTTTTCCGCAAAAGAAAAGAAACAAAAGAAAACTCGTCGCTGTATTTTTATATTTTAGTTCCACTTCTGAAATTACGACCACTTCGGTGATCACTGGCGTGCTACCTCATGGTACCCGTATTTCAGTGCGTTTCTCTCAATATAAAACTAATGCGACATGTTAGATCCCAGAGTCGCGCGCGCGTAAAAAAAAGAAGTGAGATTTTGAATTAAACAATAAACATTTA
>JBILUY010000263.1:0-3330 GCA_044370735.1 Crocinitomicaceae bacterium
AGCATCCTACTTTTCTCTTTCTACTTTTGATTTTTAACTAAATTTTATTTTGCAAGTACCTTAAACTCTGTTCGTCTGTTTAATTGTCTTCCTTCTTCGGTTTCATTGGTAGCAATTGGTTTTTCTTCACCATATCCAACATAAGTTAAACGAGAGCTATCGATACCTTTTTGAATTAAACGATCGTAAACGGCTTTAGCACGTTGGTTAGAAAGATTTTTATTATACTCATCAGAACCACGACTATCTGTATGCCCTGAAATCTCGATTTTCATAGTTGGTACATCAGTTAAGAGTTTTACCAATTGTTGAATTTCATTTTCAGACTCGTTACGTAATGTAGATTTATTAAAATCAAAGAAAATATTTTTCAAGACAATGGAATTACCTACCGCTATATTTTTCAACTTAATGTCTTTTGTCACCTCTTGGTAATCCGCCGATTTTGGTAAATCAAAATTTTCAGAATGGAATAAATAATCTTCTTTGTGAACAGATATACCATAGTTTTTACCAGCAGGCATTGACACGAGGTATTTACCAGTTACACTATTTGATTTGAAAGAAGCAATAACTTCATT
Organism: Crocinitomicaceae bacterium; assembly: GCA_044370735.1. Classification (GTDB taxonomy): domain Bacteria; phylum Bacteroidota; class Bacteroidia; order Flavobacteriales_D; family Crocinitomicaceae; genus CANHVK01. The sequence goes on from JBILUY010000263.1 coordinate 582, forward strand.
TTTAGCGTTATCAATAATTTCTATAGTAGCAGAAATCGGCTTGTTTGTTTTGTCATCCAAAATAACCCCTTTTAACAAAGTTAATTGCGCTTCTTGAACTTCCATTTTTTTCGCACCAACATCTTCTTTGATAGATTCAGTTAAACTTGCAATTAGGTTGTCTTCCGTTGTAGCGACCATTCTTTTTTCTTCTCCCAAAAATGTAATTCTATATACATCTTTTTCTCCAAAACCACCTGGTCTAATCGAAGAATAATAAGCATGTTTACCACTAGCTGATACAGTAAAGAAGACATCATCATCCGTTGTATTTATCGGATAACCGATATTTTGAGGTTCAGACCAAGTATTTGTTTTATCATCAAACACCGATTTAAAAACATCATATCCTCCCATGGAAGAATGTCCTTTTGAACTAAAATACAATGTCTTTCCATCTGGATGTAAATAAACACCTTCTTCGTCTAGAGGAGTATTGATGGTTGTTCCTAAATTTATCGCTTCCCCCCACTTACCTTTAGCATCTCTGTTGGATTTATAGATATCTCTACCACCTTGACCACCTTCAGGTTTGTCTGAAACAAAATAAATTGTATTTCCGTCAGGTGAAAAACATGAAGATGATTCGTGATAATCTGTATTAATATTTTTATTCAATCGTTCAGGTTTCGACCATTCTGTACCTTCTAACTCACTTATAAAAACGTCACCTCTATTTACATCTTTGTAAATCAAGAATTTCTGACCATCAGCGGATAAACCACAATTAGAATCATGACCTTCAGTATTTACATTTGTCCCCATATTTTTCGCCTGCCCCCAAACACCATTCAATCGTTCAGCTATATACATATCTTCAAATGGTTCATTAATAAGCGGATCCATTCCTCCTCCAGTTGTTTCAGGTCGGCGAGAAGTTAATAACATGATGGATTCATCAGCAGAAATTACAGGACTATAATCTGGATAAGGAGAATTTATACCAACTCCCACATTGTCAATTTTAACACGAATTGGATTTTCTGCAATATCTTTTCCATAATTACATTGCGTAATTGCTATCTGAATCTCTTCACGAACCCCTGAATCATCTTTAGGATGAAGTATAGCTAAATGCTTATTAAACGATTCGATAGCTTTATCCCATTGCATATCAATATGATATCCCATTCCAAGATAAAGATTTATATCTGGAGCGACTTGAGGATTTAATTGAACTGCTTTTACCAGATAATCAATGGCCTTATCTTTAAAATTAGAAAACAGATATGCCTTCCCTAAATGATAATTAAGCACAGCATTATTTGGATTTAACTTATAAGCATTCAAATAATAAGGAATTGCATTTTTAAAATAATACGTTTCCAAATTCATGAATTCGTCTCCTTTTTCAATATCCTTTAGTGCTGCTTTTAACTCATCTTTACGGTCTTTAAAATTTTCTTTCGAAAACTCAATATTTTGTGAAAACCCAAAATTTACAGTTAAACCTAAAGATGCAATTAATAATGTATTTCTAAAACGCATAATACTTTCTCTTATTGACAATATTCGATAAATGATTTCGCTTGATCAACACCTAAACTTAATGCCTTTTTCCAATCTTCGCAGGCTTCTGTTAAGCGGTTTAAGTTTTCTTTTGCTATACCTCGATTTAAGTAAGCAATTCCAAATTTAGGATCAATTTCAATGGCTTTGGAACAATCAACTAAAGCTCCTTGATAATCTTTTAATTTGTTTTTGGCATTTGCACGGTTGTTTATCGCAAACACATAGTTAGGATCTAAGGTAAGTGCTTTATTAAAATCTTCAATCGCTCCTTGATTGTCACCATTTTCCATTTTTGCTACCCCTCTATTATTCAAAGCTAAGGTGTAATCATTTTTTAATGAAATCGCTTTATTATAAGCTATAATTGCTTCTTGAAACGCTCCTTTTTTACGAAGTGCGCTCCCAAGATTATTAAAAATAACTGCTGATTCTGGTGATTTTTCACTCGCTATTTTGTAATCTAATATCGCTTCATCAATTTTACCTAGCTCTAATTTTACACTTCCTCTATCGTTAAATGCAAATCCAAAATTTGCATTGTACATCAATGTAGAATCAAACGATTTTAATGCAGCATCATATTCTTTTAGTTGGTATTGTATCACTCCTTTCGAATAATATGCATTATAATAATCTTTTTTAAGTGCAATTGATTTATTCAGAGTACTTAAAGCATCTTCCATTTTTTTGTCTTTCATCTGAATTTGTGCCAAATAAAAATAAGCATCAAAGGAAGGAGACAAAGAAATAGATTTAGATAAAGCTTCGGAAGCTTGTTCGAATTTATTCAAATTAAATAAGGCAACCCCTTTTAAAAAATAACCTCTCTCAAAATCCGCCTTCATACTAATTGCTCGATCGAAAAGACCGATTGCAACATCGTATTTTTTGTTTTCAAACTGGGTCACTCCATCATTGTAAAATACTTGATAAGTAGGTTCTTGTTCTACTTTCGCTTGTATAATCGTATCTTGTTGAGCAAATAACGATTTTGACCCTATTAATAACAAGGATGTGAAAATCCATTTATACTTCATATTATCAAAGATTATGAATAAGTTCTAAATTTAGAAAAAAATTATAGATTGTAAGATTACAGATTACAAATTACAGATTACAGATTGAAAGATTTATATCTTTGATATATGAAAAGAATACATTTTACATTATTTTTCATCTTCGTTGTTAGTCAAATAGA
>JBILUY010000250.1:0-3653 GCA_044370735.1 Crocinitomicaceae bacterium
GCACTCTTAAAAAAGGTGTTTTTCAATATTATATGCGTGTTTACACCAATGACACTTTGGTTCGAACTGAAAACGAATCTCCCCTTTTTGGAAAACAAATTTTCATAAAACACTTAATCTTAAAAAAACAATATTTGTTATTGAGTTATGAAAATAAAAAATATGCTATTCAACAAAACCAAATAAAAGACACTTTACCTTCGAAATATAATTTTGAATTTCAAACAAAACATAAGAAAATTGGTAAACTTAAATCCTATTTAGCAATAACTTCCCTTAAAGATTACCCTATAAAATTCAACACTTATTATTGCCCAGATTATAACCCTATTTATCTAGACATACTTAAAGGAATCAAAGGTTTACCCACTCAATATTATTTACCATCAAACAATGGTATTTTGAGATATACGTTAGTAGAAGTTGAACATTCTACACTACCTGCTACTACATTTTTATTTAGTAAAGAATATACCAAAGTCTCTTTTGATGAATTCATCAATTTAATTTCAACCAATCCTCCAACACAAAAAAAATAATTCTTTAACATTTTGATGTTTAAACATAGTGAAACCCTTATCAAAAAGACAAACTTGAAGCACTTATTTTAGTAGGTTGAAAATTAACCTAGCATGTCATTCGAAAACGAATATAGAACAAAAAACACAGTTGAATCAGAAGTTATTGATACAACATCCAATGAAAACACGAAGAAAAAGCGAGAAAAGAAAAGTGTAAAACCATCCTCTATTCAAGAAAATAATTCAGGGAATTTTATTTCTAAATTCAGAAACAGATGGGATTCTAAAAAGATAATTGTCATTTCAGGAGCAATTATCATCTTTTTATCATTCTACATTACCTTAGGTTGTGTTTCTTATTTAGCAACCTGGAAGAATGACCAAAGTGAAATTATAGGGAAAGGATTTTTTGAATATTTATTTGAAAGTAATATTGAACAAGTCGCTAACTGGAACGGAAAATTTGGAGCATGGATCTCACATTTCTTAATCTATGATTTATTCGGTATTTCAGCATTTGTTTTTCCTTTTATTTCATTTTTATTAGGTGTAAAATTACTTACAAACACTCACCTTCTTCCTCTTAAAAGAACGATTACTCAAACTTTTGTTTGGATGTTATTTGGTTCCTTGTTTTTAGGTTATTTCAGTGAATACATCAATTTTGTTGGAGGGAAATTTGGATTTTACACTAATCATTGGCTGACATTTACTGTAGGAAAATTTGGTGCTTTTCTTTTTATATTACTTGTACTTTATGTGGTTTTAGTTTCGCTGTACAATCCAAATTTTGGAAATATCTTCGCTTTACTATACGATCGATTCGTTCGAAGTGATGAAGATGATGATGATGAATCTTTTGAACAAGATGAAATAATTGAAGACGAAAACCGCATTCGTATCAAAAAGACAGTAGTTCCAGATGATTTTAATTCCTTCAATCAAACTGATGATGATTTACCAGAAAATGAATTCATTAGTAAATCAACACACTCTCAAACGGCTGTTCCCAAGGAAAATCCTATCATCACCCCAATTGAAGATAATTTTATTACAGAATTAGAAGAAACGCCAATTACAAATTCTTTTGAACCAATTAACGACTCTCCAATTGTTTCTTTGATTGAAGAGGAAGATGACTTTCAAATAGAAGTACCAACGGAACCAGTTTATATTAGTCCTCAACCTGTAGTTGCACCTTTAGCACCCGAAACAGATTTTCAAGTAGAAATTGGGCAACAAGAAGAAATTTTATCTGAACATGAAGCAGATGAATTACGTCAAGAATATGGTGATTATGACCCTACGTTAGACTTATCAGGATATGTGCTTCCTTCGATTGAATTATTAAGAGATTACGGAAATAATGAAATCAGTTTCAACAAACAAGAAATCGAAGAAAATAAAAATAAGATTGTTGAAACCTTAATGAACTACAAAATCGAGATTGCTCAAATTAAAGCAACTATCGGTCCAACAGTAACTTTATATGAAATCGTTCCTGCTCCAGGTGTTCGTATTTCAAAAATTAAAAACTTAGAGGATGATATAGCATTGAGTTTATCTGCATTGGGGATTCGTATCATTGCACCAATCCCTGGAAAAGGAACTATTGGTATAGAAGTACCAAACAGTAATCCGAAGATGGTTTCGATGCGCTCGTTGATTGCTTCTGAAAAGTTCCAAAATTCAGATCACGAATTACCAGTTGTATTAGGAAAAACAATCACCAATGAAACCTATACTTTTGACTTAACAAAAATGCCTCACTTATTGGTAGCTGGTTCAACCGGTCAAGGTAAATCTGTTGGGTTAAATGCAATATTGGTTTCAATCTTATACAAAAAACATCCAGCACAAGTAAAATTTGTGCTAGTCGATCCGAAAAAAGTAGAGTTAACACTTTACAATAAGATAGAACGCCATTTCTTAGCTAAACTTCCAGGAGAAGAAGACGCAATAATCACCGATACTTCTAAAGTGGTAAATACCTTGAATTCATTGTGTATCGAAATGGATACTCGCTATGAATTATTAAAAGATGCTCAAGTACGTACAATCAAAGAATACAATGCGAAATTCATTTCAAGAAGATTGAATCCAGAAAAGGGACATCGCTATTTACCATACATCGTTGTTTTAATTGATGAGTTCGCAGACTTAATTATGACAGCAGGTAAAGAGGTGGAACACCCAATTGCGCGTATTGCACAGTTAGCACGTGCAGTTGGTATTCATTTAATTGTTGCAACTCAAAGACCTTCTGTGAACGTAATTACAGGTATGATCAAAGCTAACTTCCCTGCTCGTATTGCCTTTAGAGTATTATCTAAAATCGATTCAAGAACAATCTTAGATCAATCTGGCGCAGATCAATTAATCGGTCGAGGAGATATGCTTATTTCAACAGGACAAGATTTAATTCGTTTACAATGTGGATTTGTTGATACTCCAGAAGTTGAATCGATATGTGATTTCATCGGTAATCAACGAGCATATCCAGAAGCGTTATTATTACCTGAATATGTAGGTGAAGACGGAGGATCATCAAAAGACTTTGACTTAGATGATATTGATAGTATGTTCGCTGATGCAGCTCGTATAGTAGTTATGCACCAACAAGGCTCTGCTAGTTTACTTCAACGTAAGTTAAAATTAGGATATAACCGTGCTGGCCGTATTGTTGATCAATTAGAAGCCTTTGGTATCATAGGACCTTTCCAAGGTGCAAAAGCAAGAGAAGTACTTTATCAAGATCCGCAAGCGTTGGAGGAATTGCTACAACAGAAAAATATTTCTTAATTGTTAATGATAAATGTTTGATGTTTGATGTTTGATGTTTGATGTTTGATGTTTGATGTTTGATGTTTAAATAAAATATAGATATTGATATGTTATTTATACCTTATGAAAAATTCACTTTAATATCTAGATTTAATAAATATGAGGCTATCGAAAGAATTAAAAATTGCACTCTAAACTATGCAAATCAAAATGAAAGTATAGATTACAATTTGAAAGATAAACATATTTATTATTCAAAAATTTACGAAGGATTTATCGAACAAGATAAATTCAATATCAAAAAAAAGATTGTTTTTAAAAAAAGAAGTTCAATAGTAATAAAGGGTA
>JBILUY010000060.1:0-13032 GCA_044370735.1 Crocinitomicaceae bacterium
CTATCGAAAGCGAAAATGCATACGGACCACAAAGTGATGAGCAACTAGCTGAAATTCCATTAAATGTTTTCTTTCAAGAAGATGGAAAAATCAATGAAGAAGAGATTTTTGTTGGAGCTCGAGTTCCAATGTCAGATAACGAAGGAAACCATTATATCGGAAACGTGTTAGAAATTACTTCTGAAATTGTAAAAATGGACTTTAATCATCCGTTAGCAGGTGTAGATTTACATTTCGAAGTTGAAGTTCTTGATGTTAGAGAAGCAACAAAAGATGAGCTAGACCATGGTCATGTTCACGGTGAACACGGAGTACACCACTAAAAATACAAAAGGGACGAATTATCGTCCCTTTCTTTTTTCCGTTTCTTTTGAAAAATAAACTGATTTTGATTCTATAAACAAGGCTTTGATTTGCTTTTCAAATTTTTGGATTTGCTTTTCATTTAAAGTATCATAATGAAAGCAATAATCCATCTCCCCTTCTCTCCCCCAAAAAATCTGTTCAAAATTTAATTTTACCTTCTCTTCATTTTCAAAATTCTCTATGAAAGTTAAAAATGATTTATAGGTACTCCGGTCAATCCCCGCTCCACTACTTCTAAACGAAATGTTCATATTACAAATATTTCTATCTGTCGAATAATTAGTTGATAGCGGAGCTTTAGATGATGAACAAGCAACTAAAAAAAGAAGGGGCAAATATCTTATTTTAAAATACATATCCTTTATAATTTAACAAACTTTGATCTAAAAATTTCATTATTTGTTTTAAAGACAAGTATATACTCGCCATAGTTTAATGTCGAAGCATCCAAAATTTGATCATTTAATGATACAGATTTCACCAAACATAAATTACCAACTAAATCAAAAACCTCTACTTTTCCATTTGTATATTCTTCATTTAATAATAATTCAATTGTTGTTGAGATTGGATTATTTTTTATTTGTATTTGATTTTCAGAAATTTCAGAAATTGATGCTTTACTTATGAAATTTTTTCTATAGGTTGAAATTGCAGCTAACATACGAGTTGCCTGTCCTTTTGAAAACATTACCATGGATTTATCATGAACATAATCCATATAGTTCATATACATCTCTCCATTTGCATCCGAACCACAATGATTGTTTGGACGATGAGGAAAAGTTGGTTGACCAGAATTATCTCCTTCGGCAGGAGGTGTATCAGAAACTAAATCATCTCCACATTTTTTATCTGTATCATATACAAGATCTCCCCATATATGTCTCAATCCTAACCAATGACCAACCTCGTGTGTCACTGTTCTACCAAGATTATAAGCACTCAGTCCTTCGGTTCCAGATGTTCCTAGTGTTCCAAAACATCTAAAATCAATAACTACACCATCCGTCTCTGGATATGAAGCTAAATCTTCTGGAAAATAAGCATAACCTAATAATTGAACTGAATCAGCAAAACGAACAGTATAAATATTCAAATACTTTGTTGGATCCCAATTTTCAATACCACCAGTTGAAGTAAACTTCATATTGTCATTATTTAAATCATCAGTTCCCCAACTCAATTTGGTCGTTTTTGTACGAGTAATTCCAGTCGTTTCTTTACCATTTGGGTCAATTTTAGCCAATTCAAACTTAATTCCAACATTTCCCATTAAAGAATAAAATGGATGGCTCTTTTGTAAAGTATCGATATTATTTAAATTAAAATCTCTATTTAAAACGTCCACTTGAGAATAAATCTGTTCATTAGAAATATTTTCGTTGTCCGCATTATAAATAACATGTACAACAACAGGAATAGAAACATTCAAGCGCTTTTTTCGAAAAAGATCAATCGATTGCTGAAGTGTTAATTCATTTTTTTTATGTATTTCCAATAATGTTGGATTCTGAAGAATTCTTGATTGGTTAAGTTCATCAGTTCCACATCGTTGTTTCTGAGCTTGTGAAATTACACTCAATAACAAACACCATACTAATAATTTAATTTTCATAATTGTATACTTTATATAATTACCATTCATCTTCTTTGCCTTCTTCCTTATTGGCTTCATTAATGAGTTTCTGCCAATTATAGGTTCCGTCTTCAGTATCTTTTAAGATATCAAAATATTCACCTTCATCTAATTCGTAATGAGCTATTTCTTCACCTGTATATTCCTCAATCGCCTCTAAATATTTTTTCTCCTCTTTACTACAAAAAGCCAAAGCCTGTCCTTTTTTCATCCCTCTACCTGTTCGTCCCACTCTATGGACATAATTTTCAGACACATCCGGCAAATCATAATTGATAACATAATCTACATCTGGAATGTCAATCCCTCTAGCAGCCACATCTGTAGTAATCAACACTTTGTTCTCACCTTTTCGAAATCTTTCCAAAATTGCAAAACGCTCTTTTTGATCGATTCCCCCATGCAAAAATTCACTTTTTATATTCACACGTTCCATTGCCGCTACTACTCGCTCAGCCCTTACTTTTGTTCTTACAAAGACAACAAACTTATTTTCGTCGTATTCTTTCAAGATGTTTTCTAGAAAAAATCTTTTGTCATCCATCTCTACAAAAACAACAGCATGAATGATATTTTTAGCAATCGGATTTTTAGGTGAAATTTGAATTCTTATAGCATTGCGGACAATCGTGTAAGCTAAATCTTTAATTTTTTTAGTTATAGTTGCCGAAAAAAACAAGGTCTGTCTTTTTTGAGGAATATGTTTCATCAAATCATTTAAATCTTTGATAAATCCTAAATCCAACATCAAATCCGCTTCATCAATACACAAAATCTTTAAATGTTTAACATCTAAATGTCCTTGTGAAATTAAATCAAACATCCTCCCAGGTGTAGCTACTAAAACATCAACCCCTTCGTTCAATTTTTTAATTTGAGAATCTTGTTCTACCCCTCCAAAAATAGAGGTAGTAACTACATTGCTTCCTTTTGCTATTTTTTGAATTACTTGAGTGGTTTGTAATGCTAATTCTCTTGTTGGTTCTAAAACCAAACACACTACACCTGACTTTTTCTTTGCTCTTTTGAATTTTGTATTTAATAACTCTACAATCGGAATTGCAAATGCAGCCGTTTTTCCAGTTCCGGTTTGAGCAATTGCTAAAACATCCTCTCCCTTTAAAATTGGTTCTATTGCTTTAAATTGTATGTCTGTCGGCTTTTTATAGCCAAGTAACTCTATTTGCTTTTTGATTGAATCTGAAATTGAATAATCGTCAAATTTCATATATATGGGTTTTAAACAAAAGTAAATCAATTAATCCAATAATTGACTTCATTCTTATTTATATCTTTGAAAAATGAAGACAATTACACCCATAATTATTCTTTTTATCTTTTCTCTATTTAATTCAACCCATTTATTTTCTAAAGACAGTAAAAATGAGGTAAAAGTAGAGTATGCAGTAAACTTTAAAATTGAGAAAGCAAAAAACAGAACAAAAATCACTATAACCAATCCGGATTTTAAAGATCAGAATTTTATTATTTACTTAAATCCCGTGCAAAAGAATACGATCACAGTAGAAAACATAAACTACCAAACAAACTCAATAATCAGTTTATCAAGCACCTTCATAGGGCTATTGGCTAAATTAAATGAATTAAAAAGGGTAAAAGGGATCGATAATAAAAAATTTATTTATAATCAATTCATTAAACAAAACGTTGTTTCTAAAGCAATTAAAGAATTAGGTTCATCAGAAATGATCAGTATTGAAAAAATAGTCGATACAAAAGCAAACCTAATTTTATATTCTGGTTTTGGAACAGCTTTTCCAAATAATGAAAAACTAAAAAAATTAAATATTCTCGCTATTCCTATTTACGATTGGAAGGAAACACATCCTCTCGGAAAAGCAGAATGGATTAAACTTTTCGGGATTTTAACAAACAATGAAAACGAAGCAAACCTATATTTTAACAACCTAAAAACAAGATATTTTAAAATAAAAAACAAATTTAAAAATACACCTATATCAAAACCAATGTTTTCAGGAAGCTTAATTGGTGACTTTTGGTATGCTCCTGCCGGAGAGAGTTATCTAGCAAACCTTTTTAAAGATGCAAGAATAAATTATGTAGAAAAGAAAAGTAAAGGGACAGGAAGTGTTTCTAAATCATTTGAATATTCTTTAAAAAGATATAAAAATGCAACTTTTTGGATTAATCCTGGGTCAAAATCAAAACATGAATTATTAGCACAAAACAATAATTACAAATATTTTAAAGCTTTAAAAAAGAAAACCTATTGTTATTCACACAATCCAAATCTTTTTTGGGAAAAAAGCGCCATTGAACCAGATCAATTGTTACTGGATTTAATTCAAATTAGCCACCCGGAATTACATTTAAAACGGAATTTATACTTTTATAAAAAGTTAAAATAATCAATGACCAAAAAGCAAACTATTTATCTTGTTTTAATAAGTATATCGCTTATTGTTTTAACTATTTTTCATTTGAATGGTGGAGAAAATCCAATTAAATTATTCAATTCAAATTTAATTTCAGGAAATTCTACAAATGCTATTATTTTTAAAGAACTACATTTACCAAGAACCTTAATTGTCTTAATCGCTGGTAGTTCCTTATCAATTGCTGGTTTATTAATGCAAACCTATTTTAATAATCCCCTTGCTGGGCCATCCATTCTAGGTATTTCTTCTGGTTCAAATTTATTTGTCGCGATAGCCCTAATGTCCTCTGGTGTGTTTACTTCTGATTATTCCATCATTTCAGCTTCTATCATTGGAGCAATTTTATTCTCAATGATACTATTAGGTTTTAGTCTAAAAGTTAAAACAACGACTTCTCTATTAATTGTTGGTGTGATGTTATCAGCGTTCACCTCATCTATAGTACAGATGATTCAAGCGGAATCAACACCTGAGGCTCTTCGTAGTTTTACTATTTGGGGGTTTGGATCTGTTCAACACGTTCAATTAAACCAAATACCAATAATAAGTATTGTATTTATTTTGGCTTTAAGCTCATTGATTTTCATCATAAAACCACTGAATTTACTTGTAATAGGAGAAAAAAATGCTCAGTTTCTTGGATTAAATCCTAAAACCATCAGATGGTATTTGATTATTACATCTTCTGTCTTTACTGGTTTAGTAACAGCATTTTGTGGTCCTATTTCTTTTATAGGTTTAGCAGTTCCGAATATTGTGAAACTCGTATTCAAGACAACAAACCATACCAAATTAATAGTAGGTTCTATCCTTATTTGTGATCTAATTACCTATTTATTAGATGACCAAATAAGTATACCTTTAAATAGTATCACTTCAATTTTTGGAGCGCCGATTATCATCTGGATTATTTTAAGAAAAAAGTGGAATGATTAATTTATTTAATATTCAAATTGGTTTCAAATCTAAACTATTTTCTATTGATGAACTTTGTTTAGAAAGAGGAAAACTTTATACATTAATCGGAAAAAATGGTATCGGGAAGTCTACATTTCTTAAAACGATTGCTGAAATTATTCAACCGCTTGAAGGAAAGATTAATTGGAAATCCAAGCTACCAAAAGAACAACGTATCGCTTTTGTTTCATCTAAATTTGATGGTGTAGAAAATTTAAACACCTATGATTATATATCACTTGGAAGAGCACCTTATACAAATCTTTTCGGAAAGCTTAATCAAGAGGACAAATCCATTATCAATGAATCAATCGATTTATTAAATCTCTTTCATCTTAACAATAAAGAAACAATTAAATTAAGCGATGGTGAAAGACAAATAGCAAGTATAGGCAGAGCAATAACACAAAATACAGAATTAATAATTTTAGATGAACCTACTGCATTCCTCGATTATGAGAATAAAGTAAAAATTATCAACCTACTTTCAAAAATTGCTAAAGAAAGAAATTGCTGCATTATTCACAGCAGTCATGACATTGAATTATCAACTGAATTTTCAGATTTTATCTTAATAATTCAAGAAGAAAAATTAACCCAGTTAAATTCTAAAGTAACGTCAAAATCTGATGTAATTAAATTAGCCTTTCCCTCTGTTAATCTTTAACACATCGAACAGCTAAACCACTACCTTTGTTGTAGCAATAACTTTTAACTTCTTTGGAATGAAATAATAAATACCTTGTCCAAGCAAACTTTAAGGATAATGCAGTTGCTGACCACCAATAGGCTCCTTCATTTAAAAACTCTATTTTCTCTTCTGAAAATTTTCTCCATCCAGTAGGCAATGCGCCAAAATTACCTTTAGCACTTGTTACCAAAATTGAATCTCCCCACATCTTGCCATATCTCATTTTTGGTGCAGCAACTTCCTCACCTCCCAATTGATTAATTAATTTATTCCAATCCTCTTCAGTTGGAATTCTAAATCCCTGAGGGGCAATTCCTCTTGGGTCATTAACAGCATACCAATTATATAACTTCCCTGTTTTTAATCCTTGCGCCTCATCATTATGATAATAACACCATGCCGGAATTTTTTTTCTAGCACATTCCTCCCATTCAGCATCTGATTTTGCCTCTTTTATTATATCCCCATTCCTAAAATGGGTAACATCCAAATTATGAGTGGTCCAAGTTTGAGCACCTATTTTAATGGTGGAAATTGCTGAGGCCACTATTGGCTCTTGAGTTTTTACAGTAGTTTTCTGAGGGGAATTAGTTTTAGAATTTAACTGCTCTTGTAATTTTTTAATCTTTGTTTGTAACGCCTCTATTTCTGCTTGTTGTCTCTTGATTTCTATTTGTTGTTGTGCTACTTTATTTTCTAATTCTAACGTTCCTTTAGAGGAAGTCATTCCAACCTTTGGATCTTTACTTTTATTGATTTCAGCTTGTAGTCTTTTTAAATCATTTGTTAATTTTTCTATCTGTTGTGTTTTTTGTTTGTCTACCTGATTTAAACTATCAATTTTAGATTGTTGTTTGGTAATGACGTTTTTTTTATTTTGTTGAGCAAAAGTAGAATAGCTAACTAAAACTAAAAAAAACGCAAAACAAATATTGATAAATCTCATAAAATCTTAAATATGTCTGTATCAAAATACGAGATTTTAAAATAAAAGTTACCCTGCCCACCCCATTCTATCTAAACTTCGAAATTGGATCGCTTCTGAAATATGTTGTACTGAAATTGATTCACTTTTTTCTAAATCAGCAATTGTTCTTGCCACTTTCAATATTCGATCATACGCTCTTGCGGACAAACCTAAACGATCCATTGCTAATTTCAATACATGTCTAGAAGTATCATCCAATTGACAGAATACTTCTATGTTTTTTGAAGACATCTGCGCATTACAATACACTCCTTTATCGGATTCAAATCGTTTCTTCTGAACCAACCTTGCTTGAATAACTCGGTCTCGAATATCTTTACTCCCCTCTGCTGGTTTATCATAGGTAAGTTCATCATAAGAGATTGGAGTAACTTCCACATGTAAATCAATACGATCCAACAAAGGTCCCGAAATACGATTCAAATATTTTTGAACAACACCAGGTCCACATACGCATGCTTTATCTGGATGATTATAATACCCGCATGGACATGGGTTCATTGCAGCAATTAACATAAAACCAGCAGGATAATCGACAGTAAACTTTGCTCTTGAGATTGTTACATTTCTATCTTCCAAAGGTTGGCGCATAACTTCTAACACAGTACGTTTATATTCAGGTAATTCATCTAAAAACAAAACACCGTTATGAGCTAACGAAATTTCACCCGGTTGAGGATATCCTCCTCCCCCAACAAGCGCTACATCCGAAATCGTATGGTGCGGCTTTCGAAAAGGTCTTTCTGTAACTAATCCAATTTTCTTTCCCATTTTCCCTGCAACACTATGAATTTTGGTAGTCTCTAAAGCCTCTTCCATGGACATAGGAGGTAAAATGGTAGGTAAACGTTTCGCTAACATAGATTTACCAGCTCCAGGAGGACCGATTAAAATCACATTATGACCACCACTAGCCGCTATTTCAAAGGCTCTCTTAATAACTTGTTGTCCCTTGACGTCTCTAAAGTCAACCGAAAATTCCTCTAACTTTTTTTCAAATTCATTTTCAATATCATAGACCGTCGGTTGGATTTCAATTTTACGATTAAAAAAATGAACGACTTCAACTAAAGTTTCAACTCCATAGATGGAAATTCCTCCAACAATTGCAGCTTCTTCTGCATTTTCCTTTGGCAATATAATTCCTTTATACCCCTCTTTTTTAGCTTGTAAAGCGATAGGCAATATGCCTTTCATGGGTTGAACATGCCCATCCAACGAAAGTTCTCCCACCATTAAATACTGATCAAGTTGATCAAATTGGACTTGTTCACTCGCTGATAAAATCCCAATGGCTATAGGTAAATCAAACGTTGAACCTTCTTTACGTATATCGGCAGGAGCCATATTCACCGTAATTTCTTTCCCCGGAAATTTCAATCCGATATTCTTTACTGCAGCCTTAATTCGTTGCTGACTTTCTTTCACTGCACTATCAGGCAATCCAACTAAAATAAAATTTACTCCATTACATACATTCACTTCAATTGTAATGGTGGTTGCCTCTAATCCAAATACGGCAGAACTATACGTTTTTACTAACATTTTAATCAAAAATTTGGTTAATTTCTAATTAAGTTAGTAAAAAAGTAGATTTAGAACTATAGAAAAGCAAAAAATTTTAGTCTATCATTCATAAATCATAATTCATAATTCATAACTTCTTCCCTCTAGTCATTTCTCTTTTTCCTGGAGGACCAGGCAAAGTTTCCACTTCAAAACCAACTGATTTTAAATCACGTTTCACTTGACCTTTAGCGCAATAAGTAACAAAAATACCACCTGACTTTAATGACTGATATAAATTTTCAAAATGAATTTTCGACCACATTCCTTCTTGCACTCTTGGGCCAAATGCATCAAAAAAGATGATATCATACTGATTCTGTGGTAAAATGTGTTGTTCTAATTTATTATGAATTTTAGATAACGTGAAATTTTCTGAAACTTGTATTTGTTCATCCCAAGCACAAAAATGCATTTGTAGATAAATCCCCTGGGTTACTTGATTATCAAATAATGATACATAGTCCAAAGATTCCACTTCTTGCGTAGTAATTGGAAACGCTTCAATACTATCGTAATTTATTTTTAATTGATTTTCAACAGCATATTCATAAGTTAAAATAGCATTCAATCCTGTTCCAAATCCAACTTCAAAAACATTAATTTCTTTTTTATCAACGATTTCTTCCAACCCATATTTCAAAAACACATGTTTCGCCTCTTGTACCGCTCCATGACTCGAATGGTAATTTTCATTCCAATCAGGAATAAACAACGTTTTTGAGCCGTCCCCTGTCACTTTTATTTCTCTGCGTAAAATCATGTGTATCTTTTTTTTGAATATTTCGTACAACAAATGTTGAAACTACCTTTTGGGTGAAACCAAAAAAAGTTTTCATTTTTAATTGACAAAGATATTGTTAAAATTTTCAGGAATGAAACACCATCTTTTTTTAGGGTCTTGGTGTCGCATTGCGTAATTTTGTACTATGGAAAATAACTCGGATAGAATAAAAAAAACAGTCGCTCGTAATAAACAAAATTTAGGAATGATTTCTCCCGAAATTGGGAAATTGCCTCCACAAGCGGTAGACCTTGAACAAGCAGTTCTTGGTGCTATGATGCTTGATAAAAATGCAATCAATGATACGATAGATATTCTTACTCCAAACAGTTTTTACGAACCGAAACATTTTTACATTTACAAAGCTATCCGTGAGCTTTTTGCAAGTACCAGTCCTATTGACTTACTAACAGTTACGAATCAACTTCGTAAAGAAGGAGAATTAGAATTAGCTGGTGGCGCAACCTATATCGCTCAATTAACAACGCGTGTTGCCTCTTCTGCTCACTCGGAGTTTCATGCTCGTATCATTTCTCAAAAATATATTCAACGAGAAATCATTCGTATGTGTTCCGAAGTTTTACGCGATGCATATGATGAAACGACAGACGTTTTTGATTTATTAAATAAAGCGGAAGGTGATTTGTTTAAAATCGCTGAAAACAACATGAAAAAAAATGTGGATTTAATGCCTAATGTTGTTCGTGAAGCGATTAAAGAAATTGAAATAGCCTCAAAAAATTCAGATGGTATTTCTGGAATCCCTACAGGATTTAGAGATTTAGATAAATTAACTTCAGGATGGCAACGTTCTGATATGATTGTAATTGCAGCACGTCCCGCGATGGGTAAAACTGCTTTCGTATTATCTATGGCAAGAAATACTGCTGTTGATTACAATATGGGAGTAGCCATTTTCTCGTTAGAGATGTCTTCTGTTCAGCTTGTAAAACGTTTAATTGCTAGTGAATCTAGAATCAGTGCAGAGAAATTACGTAAAGGTGATTTAGCTGAGCACGAATTCCAACAATTACACTCACGTATTTCTAAATTAGCAACAGCACCTATCTTCATTGATGATACGCCAGGGATTAGTGTATTCGACTTACGTGCAAAATGTCGACGATTGAAAAGTCAATACGATATTCAACTCGTAATTATCGATTACCTTCAATTAATGACTGCTGGAGGAGGAAAAGGTTCTGGGAACCGAGAACAAGAAATTTCAACCATTTCACGTTCGATTAAAGAAATTGCAAAAGAGTTAAATGTTCCCGTAATTGCCCTTTCACAGTTAAGCCGTTCCGTTGAAACCCGTGGTGGTGATAAAAGACCTATCCTTTCAGACTTACGTGAATCAGGTGCTATTGAGCAAGATGCTGATATCGTTTCTTTCTTATATAGACCTGAATACTATGGATTAACTCAAAATGAAGATGGAGAATCCAATTTAGGTGTTGGTGAAATTATCGTAGCAAAACATAGAAATGGAGCAACAGATTCTGTTCGTATGCGTTTCGTAGGTGAATATGCTCGATTTGAAAACTTTGATACTTTCGGTGATGATTTCCAACCAATGGGAGGAAATTCAATGTCAGTAAACACTTCCTTTGATACTCCTTCTAACGCTAGTTATGTTGTAAAAAGTAAAATGGATGAAATTGATGATGATTCATTCGATTTATCTTATAACGGTGATGATACTCCATTCTAAATCATGATGAAACAAGTTCTGATTTTATTTTTTGTATTTATTGTTTCGTTTGCAAAAGCTTCATCAGTGTTGATCCCTATGGATCAAAGCCAAACAAATCATTTAAAAGCATACGGAATTGCCTATTGGCTATTAGATAATAAACTGACTATCGAATGGTTATTAAACTATCGTGGAGGTTCGTTTATGTGTCCTCACAATATGAAAATCGAAGAAGAACTAATTATTCGCGGAGTAAAATATGAGGTAATTACAGATGGACAAGCAAATACGATTCGAAGCCAAATATCAAATCCTGATGTTAATCAAGAAATAATTCAATTAGAAAAAGCACCTAAAATCGCTGTTTACACCCCACGTGGAAAACAACCTTGGGATGATGCTGTTACTTTAGTATTAGAATACGCTGAAATTCCATACGATAAAATTTATGACTCTGCCATTGTAATGGGAGTACTTCCAAAATACGATTGGTTACACTTACATCATGAAGATTTTACAGGTCAGTACGGTAAATTTTATGCAAATTACCGAAATGCGGCTTGGTATAATCAACAAGTAGAAGAAGCAGAAAAAGATGCTAAAATGCTTGGTTTTAATAAAGTTTCTCATTTAAAATTAGCAGTAGCAACAAACTTAAAAAACTTCGTGTTAGGCGGAGGATTTTTATTTACCATGTGTAGTGGTACCGATAGTTTTGACATTGCTTTAGCTGCCCATGGAACAGACATTTGCGAATCAATGTTCGATGGCGATCCAGCAGATCCGAACTGTCAACAAAAACTCGATTATAACAATACCTTTGCTTTTCAAAATTTCCATTTGGAGAGAAATCCAATGGTATATGAATATTCAGACATTGACGGAACAAACTTACATCGATCTCAAAGTATTGATAAATTTTCCTTGTTTGAATTTTCTGCAAAGTGGGATGTGATACCTACGATGTTAACGCAGTGTCATACGGATATTATCGATGATTTTATGGGGCAAACTACCGACTTTAAAAAAGACTTCATCAAATCTAACGTACTCATTTTAGGAGAAAACAAAGCTTTGGGTACAGCAAAATATGTTCACGGAGAAATGGGACAAGGGACTTGGACTTTCTATGGCGGTCACGATCCTGAAGATTACCAACACATGGTACAAGATCCTCCTACAGATTTAAATCTTCACCCAAATTCTCCAGGCTATCGCTTGATTTTGAATAATATTTTATTCCCTGCGGCTAAAAAGAAAAAAAGGAAGACTTAATCTTCCTTTACATTTAATGAGGCAATTATTGATTTAAAACTTTCTAAACCGGATTCTAAACTTTCCACTATATCCAACGCTAATTCATCTGGATCAGGTAAATTATCCAAATCAGCTAAAGACTTATCTTTAATCCAAGAAATGTCTAAACTCGTTTTATCTCGTGAAATGATTTCATCGTACGTGAATTTTCTCCAACGACCATCTGGGTTTGCTGTCTCGTTATAAGTTTCTTTACGTTGAAAACGATTTTCTGGATTATATAACTGAATGAAATCTTTTAAATCATCTAATTTCAATGGATTTTTCTTTAATGTATGATGTACATTAGTTCGGTAATCATACACCCAAACTTCTTTCGTCCAAACATCTTTACTGGATGGTTTTCCATCAAAAAACAATACATTTGCTTTTACTCCATTTGCATAAAAAATACCTGTTGGTAAACGCAGAATGGTATGTAATTCTGTTGTTTCTAACAACTTTTTACGTACAGTTTCGCCAACCCCTCCTTCAAACAACACATTGTCTGGTAAAACAACCGCTGCTTTCCCTGTTGTTTTCAACATAGATTTAATATGTTGTAAAAAGTTCAATTGCTTGTTACTTGTGGTTACCCAAAAATCTTGACGATTATAAGTCAAATCTTC
>JBILUY010000061.1:0-13006 GCA_044370735.1 Crocinitomicaceae bacterium
CTCTATTCAGTTGAGCTACGAAGCCATTTCTTGAGTGCAAAGATAGATATAAATTCTAAACTTGCAAATACTTTTTGAAAATTATTCGATTTCTGCGTTTAACCCTCTTTCTAATAGGGCAGTACATAATGGAACTAACGCTTCGTATGCTCCTCTTTTTACACTACATTTTCCTTTGTAGTGGATAATCCAAGTGCATTGTACCGCTTGTTCTGTTTCGTGTTCGCAAATTTCTTTTAAGGTATCAATGACAAAATCAAAGGTGTTATAATCATCGTTGTAAATGATCAAGTCCTTTTCTTCAACTAATTGCTCTAACAATTCTGTTTCGAATTTTTCTTGTACTTGTGCCATAGATGTTTAAATTTTAACTACGCAAATTTAACACCCATTCCATAAAATATCCAAATTTATTTTAACTGTTTTTCAACCAAGTAACTTTAATAAAAATATTCAAGAATAAAATGAGGGCCAAGCAAAGGCAATTGTGTAAATTTGTTCTTCTTAAAAATAGTTGATTATGATTTCGGTAGACGCGATAGGTGTTGAATTTAGTGGGAAAACATTGTTTAGTAATGTTTCGTTTGTGATTAATGAAAATGACAAAATTGCCCTTATGGGTAAAAATGGTGCTGGAAAATCTACCTTACTAAAAATTTTAGCAGGAATTAATAAGCCTTCTCAAGGTCAAATTTCTGCACCGAAAGAATATCGTATCGCCTATTTACCACAGCATTTGCTAACGGAGGACAACGCAACCGTTTTTGAAGAGACGAGTAAGGCGTTTAATACCATCTTTGCCATGCGTGACGAAATTGAAGCGCTAAACAAAGAGTTAGAAACAAGAACGGATTACGAATCGGAAGATTATTATAAGATCATTGAACGTGTTTCAGAATTGAGCGAGTTGTATTATTCAATTGAAGATACCAATTACGAAGCTGAAGTAGAAAAAGTATTAAAAGGAATCGGTTTTTTACGTTCTGATTTTACACGTCCAACTTCTGAATTTAGTGGTGGATGGCGTATGCGTATCGAACTAGCTAAAATCTTATTACAAAAACCAGATTTGATTTTATTGGATGAGCCTACTAACCACATGGATATTGAATCTATTCAATGGTTAGAGGACTTTTTAGTAAATCAAGCGAAAGCGGTTGTGGTTATTTCACACGATAAAGCGTTTGTAAATAACATCACTACAAGAACCATTGAGGTAACGATGGGTAGAATTTACGATTACAAAACGAATTATTCACAATATTTAGAACTACGCAAAGAACGTCGTGAACAACAACAAAAACAATACGACGAACAACAGAAATTTATTCAAGAACAAACCGAATTTATCGAACGATTTAAAGGGACTTACTCTAAAACATTGCAAGTTCAGTCTCGTGTGAAGATGTTGGAGAAGCTTGAATTAATCGAAGTGGATGAAGTAGATACTTCTGCTATTAAATTAAAATTTCCACCAGCGCCACGTTCAGGAAATTATCCAGTAATCGTGCGTGATTTATCAAAATCGTATGAGGATCACGTAGTGTTTAATGATGCTGAAATTACCATTGAAAGAGGGCAGAAGGTAGCTTTTGTTGGTCGTAATGGAGAAGGAAAATCAACGATGATTAAAGCCATTATGGGGGAAATCAACTTTGAAGGTTCATTGGAATTAGGTCACAACATACAAATCGGATATTTTGCTCAAAATCAAGCATCTTTATTAGATGAAAGCTTAACGATTTACGAAACAATCGATCAAGCTGCTGAAGGAGATGTGCGTTTGAAAATCAGAGATTTATTAGGTGCGTTTATGTTTGGTGGTGAAGAAAGTACGAAAAAAGTGAAAGTGCTTTCTGGGGGTGAAAAAACCCGTTTAGCAATTTTGAAATTATTACTTCAACCTGCCAACTTATTAATTCTGGATGAGCCTACCAATCACTTGGATATGAAAACAAAAGACATTATCAAAGATGCCTTAAAAGAATTTGATGGTACGTTGATATTAGTTTCTCACGACCGTGATTTCTTGGATGGATTGGTAACGAAAGTATTCGAATTTGGTAACAAACGCGTGAAAGAACACTTCGAAGATATCAATGGTTTCCTTGCGATGAAGAAAATGGAAAACTTAAGAGAAATCGAAAGAAAAGGGTAGAAAAAAAGGTGGTTGAGGTTCTCGAAACCACCTTTTTTATTTTATTTCACCAACGTCCCTGGTTTTCCGTGGTTGATAAGCTCAACGTAGAAAATCAACGATTGGAATGGTGGGATATCGTATCTTCTTGTTTGTGGATTATACATTCCTTGTTCTCCATAAGCTAAATGGAATGGAATATACAATTTATAAGTTCCACCTTTTTTCATCATAGGCATACCTTCTTGCCAACCAGGAATAACTGATTTTAATGAGAAAGGGGATAATTGTTGTTTGTAGATATTCACCATATCAAATGAACTTTGAAGTGTATCTCCAGTAGAATTCATTAAAATATAGTGTGCAAGTACATCATCTCCAGCTTGTGGATTAGAACCTGTTCCTTCTTTAATAGTTTCAACAACAACACCGCTTTTGGAAATTTTCACTCCTTTTTTGCTTTTTGCTGCTTCCACCATATTAAGCCCATTGATTTTGTACATATCAAACATAAAGTTTTGAATCATCATCGATTGTTCATCACGTTTGATTAATGTATCACGCTTTTGTATAGCGTGTTGAAAACCAATTTTTACAAGTTTTAAATCTAATTTATCCAACCCATTGTTTTTCTTCCAAGATGTGTTAAAAATCATCCCAGAAAGCTTCCCAATACATTCAGAACCTTTTTCAGCATATTTAGCATCAAAGCCTTTGCGTGAAGGACCGTATAGTTTTAATAAATCATTTTTACAGCTTTCATCAAATGCCTTTTCATTTTTCAAACCTTCACTAAATCCTTCGACGATTTTATCCAAATTGTATTTACCATAATTTGGATCACCTGATTCGGAGATAGCTCTAGCGTGATCAGCACCTAATGAATAAGAGATTTTATCCTTAAATGTTTTTAGTTTAATGTCTTCCGAATCTGAATTTTCATCCGAACAAGAAACTAAAATAGTTGAAGCGATTAAATAATAGAAAAAACGTTTCATTAGTTTTTCACTTGTAATAATTCAACATCAAAAATCAACGCCATATATGGTTCAATAGCCCCACCTGGATGTGGATGAGCACCATATGCTAAATCTTGAGGAATGTATAAACGGAATTTAGAACCTTCTTTCATCAATTGTAATGCTTCAGTCCATCCTTTAATAACTTGGTGAACACCAAAAGAAGCAGGTGTTCCGCGTTGTACTGAACTATCAAATACAGTTCCATCGATTAATGTTCCGTGGTAATGTACCTCAACTACATCTGTTGCGCTTGGTGACTTACCATTTCCTTCTGTAATAACTTCGTATTGTAATCCAGATGCTGTTGTGAAAACACCTTCTTTCGCTTTGTTTGTAGCAAGGAACTGTTCTCCAATTTCTTTATTTTGAGCAAATTGTTTTTCACTTTGTTCTTGTAAGTACACTTGGATAATGTTTTGAGCTTGTTCCATGGTGAAACGAGTATTTGAAGATCCAAAAGCATCTTTAATTGCTTCTGCTACAACTTCAGGATTTAAATCGTTTAAATTTTGTTGTTTTAAACTCTCTGCGATACTCATTCCAACGCAGTAACTTACATCGTTTAATTCTATAGACATACCAAATAATTTTTTGGCGAATTTACGAAAATAAATCTGTCTAGTTTTTACAAACGTAGATAAAAGCAGGGGGAATGTTGAATTGGGTGAAATCCATAATCACATTTGGAAAAAGATTATGAAACAATCGTTTTTGATTGAAAGAATATTGGAACTGAATAAAAGTTCCATTTTTCCCGATAACTTCTCTAAATGAATGGAGTAGGGTAACTATTTTCTTTCCCTTAAAATTAGAAAGAGGTATGGATGAGATTAAATAATCAACATCAGCATAACCGTGTTGGTTTAAAAACGATTGAAGTTCTTCTGCACTTCCATTTATTAAAATAAATCGAGGGTCGTTGATTTCGTTTTTAAGTTTGGTATAAAATTTTTTGTTTAACTCAAATGCGATGAAAACGGCGTCTTTCTGTAGTTTTTTAAGGATTTTTTTCGTGAAAACCCCCGTACCAGGACCAACCTCGACCACGATTTTCGCTTTAGAAAAATCAATATGTTTGACAATTTTTGTAGCTAAAATAGGGGTACTAGGAAAAAAGGAGCCCACTGTTTGAGCTCCTTTAAAGAATTGATACATAAATGAGATAATGGTTTTCATCTCATAAGTTAGTTTAAATTAACGTAATTGCATTTTCCCATTGTTGTAAACACCATAGACAAATCCTGTAAGTGTTTTTCCAAGTAATGGAGTATTTTTTGTAGCAGAAACAACATCTTCTTTCGTGAATTCCCACGTTTTAGAAGGATTGAAAAAAGTTAAATCGGCTTTTTGTCCTACTTCAATTGGTTTTGTTTCAATGGAAAGAATATTTCTATTTCTCGAAGATAAAATTTCGATCGCTAAATTCAAGTCGAATTCTTTTGCTAATTGAAATGAGTTGAAAACAGTTTGTAAATTCAAATTTCCGAATGAAGCGTGATCAAATTCTACTTCGTTTTCTTCTGTATCAAACGGTCTGTGGTTGGAAAAAACAGCATCAATTGTTCCGTCTTTTACTCCTTCCCACAAAGCCAAACGATCTTCTTCACGGCGTAAAACAGGCATTAATTTGAAATTTACATCAAAATCTAATACCTCCTTTTCGTTATAAATCAATTGTTCAACGTGAACATCTGCTGTTATTTGTATTCCTTTTGCTTTAGCTTGTCGGATGATTTCTACCGCTTCTTTAGAAGAAATACCTGTAACGTGTAAATTTCCACCAGTGTATTCAGCTAATTCAACATTTCTTTTTAAATCAATGATTTCAGCAACAGCAGGATCAGCCTTCAATCCAGTGCGTGTAGAAGCTTCTCCTTCATTTACTTGACCTCCTTTTGCTAAAGAGTTATCTCTACAAAAAGCGATGATTTTTCCATTAAAGTTTTTAGAATAAAGCAAGGCTCTGTATAAAATCCCAGTAGATAAGTGTTTTGTATCGTCAGTAAATAATTTTGCACCAGACTGATACATATCAAACATTTCAGACAAATTTTCTCCGTCCATTTTTGCAGTAACTGTTCCAAGTGGAATTAACGAAGTTACTTGGTGTTCAGCTTTGCGTAAAGCGTATTCAATTTGAGTTTTCCCATCAACAACAGGACTAGTAGAAGGTAACATAGCAACGTGTGTAAATCCACCAAAAGCTGCTGCTTCTAACCCTGTTTCGATCGTTTCTTTATGTTCTTCTCCTGGATCACAAAAATGTGCTTTTCCATCTACCCAACCTTGTGAGATGTGTAAATTCTCTTCTTGAATTACGAATTCATCGTTTGCAGTTAAATTAGTTCCAATTTCACTAATAACACCATCTGTAATTCGGATATCAACCTCTTGGTTGTTGTGAGTAGATTGTGTGTCTAACACACGCGCATTTTTGATTAATACGTTCATAAACAATTCGGTTTATTTCATAAATCGTGTCAAGGCCATTTCGGTTAACACGAAAATCAGTGCTAAAATTAAGAAAATTCGCCAAAACTCCTGCGGTTTTTCTAAATCAACTTTCAATGTCTCACTACCAGATTCGATGGATGAATAATTTAAATGACCTGATTTAACTCCTTGGAATAAAGAGGCTATTTCGTCTGAATTGAATGTTTTGATATCAGATTCTGTACGTGGATAATTTAAAGCGAGTGTAGATGAATAATTATCATTTTCTAATTGATAAATGCCTTGTTTTAATCCCTGGTGCTCTTGTAAACCAACTAATGAAATATAAGTCTCATTATTGATGTCTTCTGTGTAAGGAATTAGATCCAAATTTTCATTTTTTAGATGGAATTCATTTGTTGCATTTTTGTCTGCTGAAACGTTTTCTGTTGGATAGATTTGAATGCGATTTTCTGACCCTAAAAAGTGAGAAATCTCCATTTTTTGCTGACTTAATTCCGCAATTCTTAATAAAATTACCGGATACAAACTGTTTGATGTTATTGTTGAAATAGTGCTATCTAAAACGCTGGTATATAAATAGGAATTATTTTGTTTAATCCAAAGTGGTTTGTTGTTTTGTAACGAAAGTAGGGTAGAATTGATATTGTTTTTAATTGGGAAATATCCATTTACTTTTGGTAAAGGCATATTCTTCGGATTTTGTTCAAAAATTCCTTTATAAAAAGAAGATTGAATTACCGGTTTTTCACATTCTAGTTTCTTTTTTTCGAATGAACTTAAGGATGAAATTCCAATACTATTTAAAAACGAATTCCAACTTTTTAATTCAGCATCTTGAGATGGAAAAAGAACAATTGAACCACCTTTTGATTGGAATGTTTTTAATGCATTTGCTAATCCTTGGTTAATGTCTTTCACACCATTTAAAACTACTAATTGTTTGTTTTTTAAATTTTCAGGTAAGAATGACCCAAATGGTAATTCACTTACTTTGTAATAATTATCCAGCGAATAAACTTGATTTACAGATTTATGAGCATCATTTCCCTGAATAAGCAAAATTGAAGAATACGGTTTCACTTCGTAGGTGAAGTAGTAATCATCATCGAAATCAAGGTGTTTGTCGTTGATGTGTATTTTCCCTTGTTTAACTCCCGTTTGATAATCTGTGTAGTTTATAATCAAATCTTTAGTTTGTTCCGCTTTTAAGTCTAAAAACACAGTGCGTTTTGTTTTATTTACATCTAACACCAATTCTAAATTAGAACAATCTTCTTCACCGAAATTACTTACTCGTACGTGTAATTCATTGTTTATTTTGGTTTTAAAATTAGGTTCGTTAAACCAAATACTATCAATGGAAACATTTCCTTTTGCTTGTGGCTTTAATTGAAAAGGGTAGAAGTAACTTTGTTCTTTTTCCGATACTTTTATATTCTCATTAGACTTATTCTTTTGAAAATCGGATAAATAGATATATTGTTTGGTGTTTTTGGATGAGATTTCTTTGTGATTTGTGACAATACTTTGTATGCGTTCAATGATTTTATGTATCGGGGTATGTGATGATTGAATTTTAATTTTATCCAATCGGTTAAGTAAATTGGTTTTACTTGTAAATTGTTCTTCTACTGCACTTAATTCGTTGGTAAATAACAGAATTCGTGTTCCTTGAGGTGATTGATTGATAATTTTTTTCGCTTGTTCTTTCGCTTCTGATAATAATTGTCCTTCAGTTCCTAATTGGCTCATTGAAAAAGAATTATCTATATAAATAGCAATCACATTTCCAGCATAGTTCGTGTTTTCTTCTTTTAAAGGAACAAAAGGTTGGGAAAAGGTAAGTACCAAAAATAAAATAGCCAACAACCTAGAAATCAAAACCAACAGGTGTTTTAGTTTACGTACTGATTTTGTTTCTTGATCTATATTTTTTAGAAATACAATGCTTGAAAAATAAAAGGTTTTGTATTGTCTAAAACTGTATAAATGAATGATAATCGGAACTATCAGGAAAAACAAAAAGAATAAATATCCAGGATGTTGAAATTTCATACTACAAATCTAAAATTTATCTTTTAAATGTATTCCAGTATAATTATCAGTTAGTTTGATTATTTCCTCTGGTGTACCTTCAAAAACTACTTTTCCTCCTCGATCTCCCCCTTCAGGACCTAAATCAATGACCCAATCAGCACATTTGATGATATCTCCGTTGTGTTCAATAACGACAATTGAATTTCCAGCATCAATTAATCGTTGGAACGCAATTAATAACTTTTCAATATCATAAAAATGCAATCCTGTGGTTGGCTCATCAAAAATAAATAAGGTATGTTGTGAATTCGTCCCTTTGGTTAAAAAGGATGCAAGTTTAATACGTTGAGCCTCACCTCCTGAAAGTGTACTTGATGATTGTCCCATTTTAACATATCCCAATCCTACATCTTCCAACGGTTGTATTTTTGCTACAATTTTGTCTTCTAACGTCCCTTTTTGCTCTTTGAAAAATGCTAACGCTTCGCTAATATCCATCGCTAATAAATCAGCAATGCTTTTTCCACGGTAAGTAACTTCTAACGTTTCAGATTTGTAACGTAAACCATTACACGAGTCGCACGCTAAATGAACATCTGCCATAAACTGCATTCCTACGGTAATAGACCCTTCTCCTTCACACATTTCGCATCGACCTCCCTCTACGTTGAAACTGAAAAATCCTGGTTTGTATCCTCGTGCTTTAGAAATCGGTTGACGGGCATATAAATCACGGATATCATCAAAGGCCTTAACATAGGTAACAGGATTACTTCGTGATGATTTCCCAATCGGATTTTGGTCTATCATTTCGATAGCTTTTATCAACTTCACATCTCCTTCAACCCCTTTGCTTTCTCCTTGATAATCGCCAAAAACACCAAGTTTCTTACGGATTTCAGGATACAATACTTCTTTTACAAGAGTAGATTTACCTGAACCACTCACTCCGGTAACACTAACAAAACTGTAAAGTGGAATTTTAACTGTAACTCCTTGTAAATTATTTTCTTTTGCTTCTAAAATCTCTAAAAATTGGTTTGATTTTCTTCTTCTTTCAGGAATTGGAATTACACGTTCTTTTGTTAAATATTGCGCTGTAAGACTGTCTTTTTGATTGCGTAATTGGGTGTCATTTCCTTGAAAAACAACTTCTCCTCCATAAATACCTGTCATCGGACCGATATCTAAAATTTCATCAGCTGCTTTCATCATATCTTCTTCGTGTTCAACTACGATTACGGTATTTCCTATATCACGTAAGTTTTCAAGAACAGAAATTAGTCGCTTGGTATCACGAGGATGTAAACCTATGCTCGGCTCATCTAATATGTACATCGAACCAACCAAACTACTTCCTAGTGAGGTAGCCAAATTTATTCGTTGGGATTCACCGCCAGATAAGGTATTCGAGGTACGATTTAACGTCAAGTATTCCAAACCAACTTCACACAAAAAATGTAAACGGTTCTTAATTTCTGTCAAAATACGTGATGCTAATTTTTCTTCGTATTCACTTAATGCAATGGTTTGAAAGAATTTATAACTCTCTCTAATTGGCATTAATACAATATCTGTAATCGTTTTACCTCCTACAAAAACATAATTACTGTCTTTTCTCAAACGTGTTCCTCTACAATCCGGACATATTGTTTTCCCTCGATAACGAGAAAGCATAACACGGTATTGAATTTTATAGGTTTGACTTTCTAGAAAACTAAAAAACGCATTCAGTCCCATAAAATACTTGTTACCAGTCCAAAGTAAGTTGTATTGTTCAGGCGTTAAATCTTCAATGGGTCTGTGAATAGGAAAATCAAATTTGGTTGAAGCTAGAACTAAATCTCGCTGGTATTCTCCCATTGTTTCGCCTTTCCAACACGCAATGGCTCCTTGATAAACACTTAAACTCGGATCTGGTATAACTAATTTCGGATCGATATCAATTACTGAACCAAATCCTTCACATCGTTTACACGCACCATAAGGATTGTTAAACGTGAAAAATTGTTCTGTCGGTTCTACGAATTCCATACCATCCAACTCAAAGCGATTGTTAAATAAAACAAACTCTTCGTTGTCAGGTAAAAACAGTTCACAATTTCCATTTCCTTCAGAAAATGCAAGTGAAACTGAATCTGAAACACGCAATAAAGCATCTTCATCTTGTGTTGCTTTTACCCTGTCTATAACCAATTTGGCTGTTTCAATATTTAGAGTATCTGCATTTACATCATCTAAATCAACTACATCGTGATGGATTAGCAAACGAGCAAAACCTTGTTCTTTTAAAAGCGATAATTGTCTGTCAACCCCATATTTTTCAAAGGATAGAATAGGCGATAAGATATACATTCTCGTACCTTCTTCACACGATTTTATAAAATCAACCACATCAGAAACACTGTGTTTTTTCACTTCTTTTTCTGAAACAGGTGAAATGGTTTTTCCAACACGAGCAAAAAGGACTTTTAAATAGTCGTAAATTTCTGTACTTGTCCCAACGGTAGATCTTGGATTGGTGGAAGTAACTTTTTGTTCAATCGCAATCGCTGGTGCAATTCCTTTGATAAAATCTACTTCTGGTTTATCTAATTTTCCCAAAAACTGACGAGCATAAGAAGAAAGACTTTCTACATATCGTCTTTGTCCTTCAGCATAAAGTGTATCAAATGCTAGAGATGATTTACCAGAACCAGACAATCCCGTAATCACAGTAAGTTTACCGTGCGGAATTTTAACTTCGAGATTTTTAAGGTTATTTACTCTTGCACCTTTGATATGAATGTGTTTTTCCACCTTATTGTTGATTTGAAGTTTTAAATTTAACGATTTATCTCGCTTTTTTTAGAACACGTAACACTTTAAAATGTTTTAATCCTATTTTTGCTAAAAATTACGGGTATGCCTAAAATTAAGTTTGAACAATTAATCGAAAATCTAACACTCAATCAAATTTCATTAGAAACTGAAATTCAATCGTTTTGTTTTTCAAAAGTGAAATCGGGTGGTGATAACCTTGTTCTAACTTCAAAAGCAGAAGACGTTTTGATTTCTGTGTTAGCAGGTATGGTAGAAGTACTTCAAACTCCGGCTGATGATGATGCACCTCGTATGTTAATTGTTGCACCCAATAAAGAGGTATGTTTATGGATTGAATCGATGTGGTTGAAAATTTCAAAACGCACCCAAATGATCCATACACTGGTTTTTGAACAAGGGGATAAGGTGAAACAACGTATCGCTTTATTCAATGGCGCTGACATCGTGATTGGTACTCCTAAACGATTAAACGAAATGTACTTCCAAAATGGTTTAAATATCAACAAATTAAAATACTTTGTGGTATTCGAAGCTGAAAAATGTGTGAAAGCATCTTCCATCATTCACATTGCTCGTATGACTGACAGTTTCCCGAAATGCCAAAAATGGATTATTGATACTATCGAAGGCAAAAACACGGTAAAACTAGCAGAAAATATATTAGATAATCCTACAGAAGTTGATGATTTAGGGGAATAAAAAAAGTGCCTAAAAATTTAGACACTTTCACTTTATAATAAATTCAGATTTTTATTCTTCTGTTTTCTCTGCTTTTTTACGAGGAGCTCTTTTAGCTTTCGGTTTTTCTTCAGCAACAGCTTCTACAGTTTCTTCAACTACAACAGCTTCTTCAATTTGGTTTTCACCCGCTTCAGATGCAACTAACAATCCTCCTTTGTGTAATAAATTATACCATTGGAAAATTTTCTTTAAATCAGAAAAATAAACTCTTTCTTGATCGTAGTTAGGTAATACTTCTAACAAATAATTTTCTAGTGTTAATTTATCAGCTTTGTGAGAAGGTGCCTCACCACCATTTTCTTTGTTAAAGATTACTTCAAACAATTCACCTAAAGCTACATCTTCATCATAAGTGTACACACTGATATCTTCTAATGCAGAAATACGATCTGTTGAATAAGCTGGAAAACGTTTTCCATCTTCTAAAGATTCAACGATTAAATTGTTTTTTCCTTGAGCAACAACTTTAAATAAACCCGGTCTTCCGGAAATAGCAATAATACCTGTTAAATTCATTCACTAAAATATTTGTTCGCCAAAAATAAAGAAATTAATGTATGTAAGCATTAATTTTTCAAGATTTTAAACGTGTAAGTGTGTTTTCTATCATTAATCGTAACAAAATACACCCCGCTTACTAAATTATTAATCTCAAATTTATCACTATCTATCCTTTGAAATTCAATGTTTTTACCAGTAACATCTTTAATTTCTATTTGTGTGTTTTCTGTTAAATTTTTAATTTCAAAATGATTGGTAATTAGTGGATTTGGCTGAATTGTATAGTTTGAGAAATCAATATTTTCAACCTCTAAATTCGTTTTTAAATATTTTGAAGTAGAAACACATCCATTTAAATTAACTGCAACCATATAAATGCCATTTTCTTTGACTTTTAATGATTGTAATGTGTCGTTTAAAAGTTCAATACCATCTTTATACCATTGATAGTTTATTGCATTTGAAGATGTTAAAATAGAATCTTTGAAATCTATTGTAGGAGTAGGAGGGTAAGTTGTTTTGATAATTGTAATACTATCTTTTGAAAAACAACCATTTGAATTAGTTCCTGTTACTATATATTTTCCCGGTGTTGAAAGGGAATTTTTATAATAATTCACATTTGTCCCACCACTCCAAAGGTAAGAAACGGCTCCACTTGCTTGAACCACAACAGGATCATCATTACAAGATATATCTTTTGATCCAATGAATTTTAACTTTAGTACAGGTTTGTTTGTATCCACCAAAACCAACAAACTATCTTTACCTACACAGCCTTTTGCATCTAGTCCAGTTAAAACAACCATACCAGAATCACTGATCTGATTGGAATTTCCACTTAAATTTTTCCCTCTATTCCAAGTATAGGTTTGTGCTCCAATTGCTGAAAGATTTAAAGTCTTTTGTTTACAATTTATATATTGACCAATTCCATTATTTACAATTAATACAGATGGATCTGGATCCTTCATAATAGTGATCGTATCTGAATTAGAACAGCCATTGGTGTTTATCCCTGTTACCTTGTAAACACCAGGTATATTAATTTTATTGGTATCATTTAAAGGTGTTTGACCTCCATCCCATGAATATGAAATTCCGCCACTAACAAATAATTCTACAGGCTCATTCAAACAAGATATAGTTTTAACCCCAATGGAATGTATTACAATTGAGGGTTTAACTGTATCTAAAGTGATAAGAATACTGTCAATCGACTCACAAGCTGTATTCGGATTTGTTTTAACAATATATTTTCCAGGTTGCGATGCAATAATGGTGTCTG
>JBILUY010000346.1:0-3610 GCA_044370735.1 Crocinitomicaceae bacterium
CTATTTTCATTCTATCTCTAAGACAACTTCTGTTGACTCAGCAATCAAATCATGCATCTGCTTGTAATACGCTTCTGTGACAAAGGCATTGTTGTCATCATGCGGTGCAGTGTTTGTAATTAAGCATTCTTGAAATGCTTGCGCTGCCATTTGAATAGCATCAAACGTTGCGTCACATGGATTGATCTTGAACACCTTGAGCATCTTATTGGCAACCCAACACGTGAGGTAGCCAACAGTTGGCCGTACGCTATCTGAAGTAACAAGAAGCTGCTGTTGTATTTGCAGCCAATACATTTCTGAAGGAACCTGGGCTTTCTTCATTTTGCTGTATTGGCTCATTCCCATATTCTTGCAATCAAGAACGTAGTTTGTTACGCTTTCTAAATCATAGGGATCTTCGCAAATACCTTTGCGATCAAGTGAGCATGACAGGTATGGCAAATCGTGATGAATGCGAATACCATGGTCAAAGTCCATGGTAATGAGCTTGCCGTAATGGTCGAACGTCATACGAGCAATGCCATCCTCAAAATAGTGGCCTGCTTTCATTCGTAAGGTCATTGGCTGTTCAGCCATTTGGCCTGTTTTGGTCAACCATAGTTTATGGCGTGTTGTCCATGGGCTCAATCCAAAGATGGCGCCCATGTCGCTAGCACCAATAAGGTTCTTACGCATCGCAAGCCATTCAAGACTATTTGGCGCAACCTTTAGCAATCCTCTTTCGGCTTGCTCAGGGATAGGTTCTTTTGTCATGCTGTTGCTTAAAATGGTAAGTTGTCAAATGCAGATGTATAGTCCGGCTCAGCACCCTTGGTATTGCCAGCAGACTTAGCTTCGAATCGCCAAGCTTCGACTGTGGTATACCAATTTGGCTGTCCGTCACGTTCGTAGCGACGTCCTTTAAGATTGATATGTACGGTGATTTCATCACCAACATTGTAATTGTCAAGTAGCGGGCAATTCTTTTGCGTTACCTGCATTTTGACTTCTTGTGGGTAGGTGTCTTTGCCATCAGTGAGAACAAACTCACGAATGGCAAACTTATCGGTGACCTGTTTGGTCTGACCGATCCATACGATGCGACCTGTGTACGTCATCGTTATTCCTTGTGGTTGTGGTAAAAAACAACAGGGAGGATTACAGCGATGTCTTTCGATGCATGCCTACGTCCTCCCTGCACACACAGTAACATTGAGGGAGCAATGTTACCTTGCAAATGCTTGTCCAATAGCTAGAAGCAGCGTCAGTGCAACGCTGGCAACAAGCAGTCCTTTGATGTTGTTTGCCATTTTAGGACTGTCGTGTCGTACAAAAGGAGCAATGCGGATAAATGTTTTGCCATAGACTTTTGTCTTTGACACCTCAATTCCGATTTCCATGAGATCCTTTCAATATACCGATCCGGCAACCAATCTAAAAACCCGCATCTTTTAAAATTGCGTCAACAGGTGATTTTTGTTTGATTGCTTTCATGTGAGAAATACGAGCTTTGAATAGCTCAGTGTTTAGTTGCGTGTAGGCATTGGCAATGTCATGCCATTGCACGTCATCAACTTCCACAACAAGTGTTTCAACAATCGGAGGATATTGTTTCCCCGTTTTGTCTGGTTTTTGTGGAACTTGCCACGATTGTGACAGTCGAATTTTAACAGGCTTGTTCATCAGTCTCCAATAAAAGCATTTGTGACGGCAATAATTGTGTCTATTGCAAATACAAGAACGTACGCAGCAGCAAGACCAATCAACGTGATAAACAAACCATAGAAAGGTTCGCATTGCAGATACTGCAACCATTTTTTCAAGAGATGTTTCATGCGTATCCCTCAGTAGGATCTACGTTTTTGCTGTATTGTGGACGGTAATGAAAGCCACTGCCATAGCGGCCATCAATGATCCAGTATTCCTCACCGACTTGATAGTTTGTTTCTAAATCATAGACCTGAATGCTCCATCGCGCGCTTAATGTAGCAGCATCGTAAGCATCAGCCCATGATTTATAGACCGAATCAAGTTCTTGCTCTGGGTAATCAAAAATCATCAAACAGTAGACTTTCATGCATGACCCCATACAGCTAATTCTTCATCATCTGGTTTTACCAGCGTTTGCATTTCAAGCAATATGTCACGAAGGATGTTGGCATCAACCATCAATTCGTTGCTCATTTCATGGCGATAAAACTCTTCCAAAGCTTCGTCAATAAGCTTTTGGAGTTCTTCAATCTGTTTCGTCTTCATTATTTACCTCGTAAACATCGTAATTGTTGTTGGGATCATTTGCTATTCTTCCATGGTTCATTTGCTCGCAATAGATTGTAGCGGAATGTTCATTAGAAAAGTAGACGTCGTTGATGCTTGGTGTTGGATGTCGTCCAACACGATAGCGTGGTTGATCAATCATGGCATCGCCTCGTTGTAGATGTCTGCGATTCGTTGGGCGGTAGATATACCATCTACATCTATACGTAGTGTAGCTACAACAGATCCATCTTCGCCTACGATATTCCACCTGCTCATGAGTTTATTCCAGTGAGCCGTCCACCGTTTTGGTTTGACGTAGGGGGCGGGGCGTGGGATGGGTTGCCAAGGGCTGCCCAGCGGAATACGATCGGCCGCTAATGGCACGACGTTACCTAAATACATCGTCCAAACCTTACCATCTGCCATTGCATCATCCACCGTCGGCAGTCGGTCTGTAATCCAGTCACTCATGGCGTTACTCCTTTAGCTTTGGCTATGGCTGATTTGATCCTGTCGTGTATTCCAATCGGAACGTCATACTCCGACCAGTATGCGGCGCATTCATCGAGTTTCTCCAATGCGTCCAGCATCTGCTTATTCGCCTCCAAAATCGGCTCGACGTGACGCCATGCGATATAGTCCCTGTAAGCACCGGAGATTTCATCCCGATCATATCCAATGAAAACCACGCGATGGTCGTTGATGTTGCTCATACCTCGCCCCCCTTTTCCCGTGCGGCGATCATCTTGTCAGCAGCGTTGTAACAATGCAGACCTACCAAGTGCCAATCTTTCTCAGATGACAGTGTGCCAATCATGCCCGCCAGTGCCTGCCCTGCAAACCAGTCGCGCAGGGTCATGCCAGGTTGGTCGTGTTTTAAGCCGCTTAGGTTCACGCCAAAGTTTGGGAACGCCTGCCCTCCGTCTTTTGGTGTTGTGCTCATTTGTTTTCTCCTTTGTTTTGTTTGATTTGTTGTAAGCAGATTTCGTGATACAATGGCAAACGATGCAGCCATGATTTATTTCGTTCGTTCTCTGACTTGAAGCTAATGGTGCATGAAGGCGGATGTCGACTCAAACCTTGCTTGCGTGTTTTATCTGTGACACGCACAGCCCAATACGTTGTTCCATTAGAATTATGGTGATTTTCGCCACGAATTGCTAATCCTGTTTGAGCGTGTTTGTGAATACCGCCAGTGCGTTCATAAAGTAAAATCTCAGCATCCTTAATACCACGCATTTTAGCTTGTTCGTAGCGCTCAGGAAATGTATTGTCAGAAACTAACAAGTCCTGAATTTTACGAAGCACAGACAACCTTGGTTGTTGTTCTTTGTTGTTCATGTTGTCTCATTTTTAGTGGAGGTTTCAT
>JBILUY010000251.1:0-3606 GCA_044370735.1 Crocinitomicaceae bacterium
CTCTGGATTATATTACAAGCCTGGTTCGATGAAAGCAAAAAATTGTGTAGAAGGAAGACACGAATTAGTCGCTTTTGCCAAAGAACATAAAATTGCACATGATGTTTGTGGTAAAGTGGTTGTTGCTACAAAACAAAGTGAATTACAACATTTAGATCGTATTTATCAAAATGGTATAGCAAATGGTATTGAAGGATTAGAACGTATTACTCCAGCTCAAATAAAAGAAATTGAACCTTATGTAGAGGGAATAGATGGTTTATTTGTGGGTTGTACAGGTATTATCGACTTTCGTGGTGCAACAGCTAAAATGGTAGAGATTGCATTATCATTACAACCTGAAAGTAAATTGCTTTTAAACCATGAAGTGTTGGATGTTAAAAAAGGAGAGGATATTTGTTTAGTTATCACGCAAAAAGGTAACATTCAAGCGAAACATTTGGTTTTTTGTGCAGGTTTACAAGCGGATCGATTAGCTAAAAAAGATGGCGTAAAGTTAAAAGAGAAAGTGGTTGGATTTAGAGGAGATTATTATGAGCTTTCTCACGAAGCCAAACACAAAGTAAAAAACTTAATTTATCCAGTTCCAGATCCAAATTTCCCATTTTTAGGTGTGCATTTTACAAGAATGACAAATGGCGATATTGAATGTGGACCGAATGCTGTGTTTACTTTTAAAAGAGAAGGATATGGAAAAACGGATTTTTCTTTTAAAGATACGTTTGACGCATTGACTTATAAAGGAACTTGGAAATTATTCATGCAAAACATGAAATACGGTATTGATGAATACAGAAGAGCATTTTCTAAAAAATTATTCTTACAAACCTTACAGGTAATGATTCCTTCTTTAACGATGGAAGACATCGTTCCTGGTAGAGCAGGGGTAAGAGCATTATTATTAAGAGAAGATGGAGATACAAGAGATGATTTTAGAATCGAGTATCATGGAAAATCTATCCACGTATTAAATGCACCTTCACCAGCAGCAACTGCTTCTTTATCTATTGGAGGATACATTGCTGATGAAGCTCAAAAACATTTTGGATTATAAAAAAAAATAAAATTTTAATACAAACAAAAACGGCTCAGAGAAATCTGAGCCGTTTTTGTTTAATATTAATGATAAATAAATATTTAAAAACTATCTTTGCGTCAAAATACTAATAATTTATTATGACTTTTAAAAAGAAAATTATTGTACTTAGTTTATTTTCTTTTATGGCATCTTCGAGCTTATTTGCACAAGATGTTAAGAATGATAGCCTAAGTTACACACCTAAAATGTACGCAGGATTACATGTAGGATCAACAGGTCTAGGAATTCAGTTTTCTTATCCTATAAATGGATTAATTGCTGTACGTGCACAAGGAAGTTTTTTTCCTGCAGTTGCTACATCATTAAATGGAACAGAGGAAGGTGCTGAAACGACAACAAATTTTAGCTTTAATTCTGGTAATACTGGTTTATTAGCTGATTTCTCATTTTTTAAAACAAGACCTGGGATCAGATTTTCATTAGGTGCATTTTATAATAAGACGAATGTCTCTGTTGATAGATCTTATTATTTGGCAAGTGAAGATTTAAATATGGGTAATTTAAAAATGGAATTTAAACCATCTTTGCAAGTGAATCCATATGTTGGAGTTTCATTTGGAAATATGAAAAAATCGAAAAGAGTATTTTTTTCGATGGATTTAGGAGCTCTATATCAAGGTAAACCTGATTTAACTTTCACAGGAACAGGATATATTGCACCAACTGCAAATGAAAGTAACACAGTTATTATTGAAAATAATGTAAACAGTGTTAAGTTTTACCCATATATAAATATGCAATTAAACTTTAAAATTAAATAAACCTTGGATATGAAAAAGTTAATTTTATGTATAGGTTTGATTGGTACAGCTTTATACGGTTGTAAAAAAATCAATCCAACAGAAGGCGTAGAGAAAATAGTTGATGTAACTTTCTCTAACTCTTCTGTAAGTTTTCAATTTGTCGATGCTAAAACAGGTGAACAACTTGATTTAGATGGAAAAAGAAATATTGAAATTAAAATTACAGGTAAAAATGCTGCTGATGTTGTAGATAACTTTGGAGGAAAACAAATTGGTGCTGATTATGGAATTATGGCTGTTGCTTTGAAAGAAGGAGTTGTTCCAAGTCGTACGAACCAAGTGTTCTTTACAGTTCAAGCTGAAACTGATGGATACTTACCTTCAAGTAAAGAAGTAGTTATGTTACAAGAGGGTAGTCAGCACTATGTAATTGAAATGATAAATGTAAATGATGTTCCTGCTGGAATGTCTTTAAAACAAGATATTATCAGTGCAGTACCAAATACAGGCATTACAGGTTCAGATTTTACATTATCACCTTCTGAATTAACAGAAACAGGAACAACAGCATCAGTTAAAATTCCTTCGGGTACAAAATTAATGGACGCAGCAGGAAAAGTGGTTTCAGGTAATGTATCAGCAACAATGGCTTATACAAACCCTTCTGATGCTAATTTTTCTAAAATTTTCCCTGGTAGTTCAGATGTCGCACCAATGAATGATGGAACTTATTCTACATTTAAAACTCTTGGTTTGGTTTCTATGGAACTTACAGCATCTGGAACTGAAGTGAAAAAGTTTGGTACTCCTATACAAATGACTATCCAAATTCCTGCTGGAAGTAAAGATCTAGATGGAAAAGATGTGGCTGCTGGTAGTACATTTGGTGTATATAGCTACGATAATACAACAGGTAAATGGACACACGAAAGCGACGAAAAAGTGGTTTCAAATAATGGTAAATTAGAAGTGACTTTTGCTATGTCGCATTTGTCTTCTTGGCAAGTAGCAGATAAAAAACAAACATCAGACTATTATAATTATAA
The DNA here is from genome assembly GCA_044370735.1 of Crocinitomicaceae bacterium. Taxonomy (GTDB): domain Bacteria; phylum Bacteroidota; class Bacteroidia; order Flavobacteriales_D; family Crocinitomicaceae; genus CANHVK01. The sequence continues at coordinate 2,889 of JBILUY010000251.1, forward strand.
TGAATTTATTTTTAATGGTTCATGCCCAAATTATTTTAGCAATCAAAATAATATTTATTTTAAAATGCATAAAGAGGGAATTTCTGATATTGAATTTGGTGTAGCTAATACTACATTAAACAAAACATTTTATATTGTAGCTTCACATTTTGAAAATGATAATTTAGTTTGGTATCAAAAAGATAATTTAAATAATTTTATTTCTGCTGTTGGTACTAAAGGAGCATCTCGTCAAACAGTAACTTTCCCATCATCTTGGTGTCCACAAGTAACACCTAAAGATTTCAAAATTAAACTAACAACTAGTTGTCCGGATAGACCAGATCGTAAAATTAAACCGCAATGTTTTGTATTTAAGTGGAAACAAGGAGGTATGATGGAACCATTAGGACAAATGTTAAGTGGTGAATTAAAAACAAGTACATCTCAATTTGAAGATGGTAAAAAATATGCATTGGTTACTTTCTATCAAAATAAAATGGTTGTTTTGACTGGTAATATGACAAATTTTGATTTTGGCTTTAGAACTTTTGATGGTTCAGATGTTGATTTAAGTAGACCATTAACAACTACAGAATGTAATTACATTAGAGGGAATTAATACCTTTCACTTTAAAACAAACAAAAAACTCGGTAGAATTCTACCGAGTTTTTTGTTTAATTAGATTATAACTTTATGATTAAAATATAAGTACGTCGATTCATTTTTCTATTTTCC
>JBILUY010000062.1:0-12951 GCA_044370735.1 Crocinitomicaceae bacterium
AAGCTAATTAGAAAGAATCAAATGACAAATTTAAAATGGTTTACTAAAATGCAACGTTCTTGGATTGAAAATTCTAAATTGGTTATTCATCCCTTTATTGTTGAACGAGTAAGTGATTATAATGAAGTTTGGGAGAGGTTGTATAATGTTTGGGAGGAAAATCATTGATGTTAAATTTTAGTTGGGTGTCAATTTTTTTTTGACACCCTCTTTTTGACGTGAAATTGTTATGAAAACTTTGATAATAAATTCAAAAATTAGTGACATTCTATATTCTCTTGACTCTTTTGGAAATATTAGTGCAATTGTGATAAGAAAGGAAAATGGAGAGTTGATTAACTATCCTTTGACTAAGGATATTATAAATATGTCGTTTAAAAGTTTGATATCAAAAAGATTGTATTACTTGAGGGTGTATCATAAGTCAAACGGTGAGATTGTTAATAGGTTAAAAGTTAGCCAAAATCAACATATTAATTTCTTTAAAAGTAGAATTTCTGTTTTGTTTGATATTTTTTATTTTAAATTAATTTTTGCTAGCAACAAAATTGAATCTTTAGAATACTGTTTTGAAACAAAAAAAATTATTTGTAAGTATGGAGAGGGTAAGTATTTACGATTTTGAAAATATAATTAATTTAGATATTTTTTAACTTTTTCTGCAAGTAAAAGTAAGCAGTCATCTTCTATTTGGTTAAGAATATAAGATGTTTTAATTATATATTCATCTGCACCAACATCCATTAATTGCATTGCTTTCTCTAAAGAGTCTTGAGCGCTGAATACAATGACTTTAGAATTGGGATAAATTTTTTTGAAGAGTTGTATTCCTTTTTCTCCATTCATTGCAGTTGGTAGAATTTTATTTAAATGATAGTTTAAAATGATTATTTGTGGGCTTTCCGAATTTTTCATTAAACTTTCTTCTACAGATGTGCAGCTTATAATTTCATCTTTTTGTATAAGACCTAAAAGACAACAAATCTCATTATTGTGAAATAAATTATCTTCAATAACCAAAATCATCTCTTTTCATTAGAATTTAAAATCTACTAATGTAAAAGTGTGCCAAAATGTTAATTGTTTGATTTTTAATTTTTATTCTAATTGTTAAAGTATAAAAAAGGGAAATAATCCTATTTTGAAACTAATCCTCGTAGTTAATATCCGTATTTTTTAATGTGCCGATTATTTTAAATTCCGTTCTACGATTTTTTTGTCTTCCTTCAGGAGTAGTGTTAGGTGCAATTGGCTTTGATTCTCCATATCCTCTAGCTAACATTTTTTCTTTGGGAATTCCATTAGCAATTAGATAATTTACTACGCTTTCAGCACGTTGTTGAGAAAGTTTTTGATTGTATTCATTAGAACCAACATCATCGGTATGTGAACCAATTTCGATGATTAATTGTGGATTGTCTTTTAAAAGCGAAACTAACTCTTTATTTAAACTAGCTTTTGATTCTGGTTTTAGTTCTGCTTTTGCAGTTTCGTAATAGATATTACTAATAACGATTGCTCCTTTGGGTATTGGTTTAACTGCAACATCCAAATTTAAAGTATCTGATTTTAATATTTTTTCAGTAGAAATTTCCATTTTTTTTGTGAAATATCCATTTTTTTCTACTGAAACTTTATAATTTAACCCTTGTTCTAACTCAAAATTATATTCTCCCTCTTTATCTGTTGTGGTTGATTTAAGTAAATGTTCACTACCATCTTTTTGAACTTTATAAAGTGCTACTGGAGTTTGTTTTAGTGGGCCAATTGTAGTGTTTAATGTATCGTTAGATAATTCAACAACTTTCCCTTTTACACTAATATTTAAAAATTGAGGATCACTATATTCATAAATATCATCGCAACAAGTTTCATTTAGTAGATTTGTTCCTCCTTTTCTATTTGAAACAAAAAATCCATTTTTTACTCCAGGTTTTATACCTTTTATGTAATATAAATCATCAGCGCTAGAGTTGAAAGGAGCACCTATGTTTTCGGGTACACTCCATGTTTTTATTTCACCTATTGATTGGAATATATCAAGCTCACCTAGACCAGGAAATCCATCAGAGCTAAAATATAAAGTTCTATTTGTATAATCATAAACTGGTGTGATTTCATCACCTACCGTATTGATTGTACCTCCTATATTTTTTGCTGCTTTGTATGTTTTTTTCTTTGCATCAAAGTAGGTACACCAAATATCCATACCTCCTTTACCGCCGGGTCTATCTGATACAAAGTAAACCACTTCTTGTTGTTTTTTTGAATCAATACCTACAGCAGGCATAGTTGAAGTATAATCTAAAGAATTTACTAATTCACCTAAGTCTTCTGGGGTTTGCCATTTGTTTTTATCAAAATTACTTACCATAATTCTACAGACCATTTTACCTTTTCCATTATAATTACATTTTGAAAAATAAAACCTTTTTTTATCAGGTGAAAAAGTTCCATTTCCAACATTGTATTCATTATCGTTGAAAGGTCCTGAGAATTCTTTTCCACCAATCCAAATTCCACTATCTTTTTCTGCTATATAAAATTTTCTGACGGGTAATTTTTCATTTTTTTCTATATCATATAATTTTAATTTATCTTCATTTATAGACGCATAGAGTAGGGTGTTGGTATCTAATAAAATTGGTGATAATTCTATATGAGCCTTGTTTATACTTTCATTTAAATGAGTGACAATAGTACTATATTGTCCTTTAGAAAGTTCTATAGCAGCATCACATCCTTGAATTTCAGCTAAAGCTAATTTTTTTAATTGTTTAATATTCTCTAATTCTTTCGCAGCTTTGTTTTGAGTAAACTTGGTATATTCTTGTTTTGCTTCTTCGTATTTACCATTTGCTTTTAGCATTCTAGCATAATAGAATTGTGCATCCGGAAAATCTAAAGCTGCTTCGTTATATACCTCTTTGTATGTTTCTTCTGCTTTTTTGTAATTCCTTGATTTTCTGTATAAATCTGCTAATTCTAATTTTAAATCATATCGATTCGGTTTTTTAACTATGTATGCCTCGTAATAACTAATTGCCGCATAAATATCTCCTGTACGTACTGAATTTTTCCCCATACGTTTTAATTGAAACATTTTTAATGTATCGGTTTCAATGGGTGACTGGCTATAAACTAAAAAAGTTTGACAACCAAAAAGAATGAAGAAAAGAAAAAATAATTTATACATAAAATACATTTTATACTGCAAAAATATAATGACTATTTTTGAAAGACCTTAAAGATAAAAAGTTATGCGCATATATGATGTAATTTCTTTCCTTGAATCTAAATTTCCTTTGTCAAGTCAAGCTGGATTTGATAATTGTGGTGTTCAAGTTGGTGATATTAATCAACCCTTAAAAGGAGCTCTTATTAGTCTGGATTGTACGGAAGATGTTTTAGATGAGGCTATTGATACTGGGGCTAATTTAATAATTTCACATCATCCTATTATTTTTAAATCTTTTAAATCATTGACTGGAAAAAATTCAATTGAAAGAATTTTAATTAGAGCAATTGAAAACAAAATAGTTATTTACGGAATTCATACTAATTTAGATCATCATCTGTCTGGTGTAAACGCAGAAATAGCTAAAAGAATAGGAGTTGTTAACTCAAGAATTTTACTTCCTTCAGAATATCCCTTATATAAAATTGCTGTTTTTGTTCCTGAACAACATAAAGATATAGTTTTAGAATCTATGTTTATGAGTGGGGCAGGAGCAATCGGAGAATATTCGGAGTGCAGTTTCTCTTCATCAGGTAATGGTACCTATCTTCCTGGAGAATTTGCAAATCCGTTCATTGGAGAAAATGGTACGCGAGAAAATGTTGCAGAGCTTAAAATTGAAGTGATTGTTTCAAAACACAAAAAAACAGCTGTCATAGAATCTATGTTAAAAGCACACCCTTACGAAGAAGTAGCGTATGACATTATTAAACTAGATAATTCTAATTATTCTGAGGGTACTGGTATGATTGGTGAATTAGATCATCCTATGGATGAATTAACTTTCCTAGCTAAATTAAAACAAACTTTCCATTGTTCAGTTGTAAGACATACTGAGTTACTTGGAAAGCCGATTAAAAAGGTAGCTTTTTGTGGAGGATCTGGGAGTTTTTTATTGAAAAATGCTATTAATCAAAAAGCTGATATTTATATCACAGGTGACTTCAAATATCATGAATTTTTTGATGCAGAAAAAAAGATTCTAATCGCTGATATAGGTCATTATGAATCTGAACAATTCACAAGTGAACTTATTTATGGTATTTTGACAGAAAAATTTGTTAACTTTGCAATTCGTGTAACGAAAGTGAATACAAACCCAATAAATTATTTCTAAAATGGCTGGAACAGCAACAAAAAAAGAAGTAAGTGTAGCAGAAAAGTTAGATGCTCTTTACCAATTACAAAAAATTGATTCTGAAATCGATAGAATTCGTACTGTACGTGGTGAATTACCATTGGAAGTTCAAGATTTAGAAGATGAATTACAAGGTTTGGAGACACGTTTAAATAAATTGCAAGATGAAGTTAAAGAAATCGAGCAAGATGTTTTAGATCGTAAAAATGCAATGAAAGACGCTGAAACAGCAATTTCTAAATATAAAGAACAACAAAATAATGTTCGTAATAATCGTGAATACGAATCTTTAGAAAAAGAAATTGAATTTCAAGGTTTAGAAATTAAATTGCATGACAAACGCATCAAAGAAGCTAAATTTACTTTAACTAATAAAACTCAAATATTAGAAGAAACGAAAGCAAGATTTGACTTAAGAAAATCAGATTTAGACTCTAAAAAAGCTGAATTAGATGCTATCATTGCTGAAACTCAAAAAGAAGAAGAGGGGTTACAAGCAAAGTCTGACGCAGCTAAAAAGAATATTGAAGAAAGATTGTTAATTGCTTATACAAGATTAAGAACGAATGCAAAAAATGGTTTAGCAGTTGTACCTGTAGATCGTGATTCTTGTGGAGGTTGCTTTAACAAAATCCCACCTCAAAGACAATTGGATATTCAAACAAAAAGAAAATTAATTGTTTGTGAACATTGTGGTAGAATTTTAGTTCCTAACGAAAACTAATTAAAATAAAGTAATAAATAAAAAGGGGTGTCTTGAAAAAGACACCCCTTTTTATTTTTACACTTCAAAAGAATGGATATACTCAAATTCAAAAAGACTTTCAACTAGTTTACTGTGGTTTATTGCCGAACCTTGAACTGAAAACACAAAGGTTTGTGCATCGTCTATTTTTGATTGTTTAATTGTTTTTACTATTAAATTAAATGAGCGAATTAAGTCTTTTAATTGGTCTTTATTATAATCACTTCTATTTTTTAAAGTAATCGTATATGTTTCAATTTTATTTGTTTTGTCAATTAAATGCTGAATCCAATTAAAACTTAAAAGAACCAACATTACAATAAATAGACTTATAAAAGCAAATTCAAATTTTCCGATTCCTACCGCCATACCTATAGCTGCAGATATCCAGATAGTAGTTGCAGTAGTTATTCCCTTTATAATTGTTCCTTCTCTAAAAATGGAACCTGCTCCTAAGAATCCAATACCAGTAACGATATTTGAAGCTACCCTACCATCAAGTCCAATTACATTTGATACAATAGTGAAAATGGTTGCGCCGACAGTAATTAAAATAACAGTTCTAAAACCTGCTGCTTTACTTTTATATTCTCGTTCTGCACCTATTATTGCTCCGATTATTAAAGCAACAATTAGTTTTAACCCTTCGTCATAAATAATTGGATTCATTTTATCTCATTAAGTGTACAAATCCTTCTTTAGTGATTTCTTTATCTAGCCAACTTTTAGCAATAACTTTATAAGCATATACATCATTATTTTGAATTTCATCTTTATAATATCCATCCCAACCAACATTCAAATCATTTGTTTTAAAAATTAATTGTCCCCATCGATTGTAAATTTCAAAACTTACCAATTCTTTTATCCCCCAACCTCTAACATATAAAATATCGTTGTTTCCATCTCCATTTGGTGTAAATGTAGTAGGAAGTTTGATGTGTGTATCAGGTTTGACAGTTATTGTAAAAATTCCCGTTTCAGAAAAACAATTTAATTTATCATGCATAATAACAGTGTAAACAGTGTCTTGTAAAGGACGTATTATTGGATTTGAACAATCTAAACAACTTAATCCTGCACTAGGTTTCCAATCAAATAAAATTGTGTTGTATTGATTATCAATAGGTAGTTTTATAGCATCACCTATAACAATTGTAGTATCCCATTCAATATGTTGGATAGGTTGTATAACAACCATTAGAACATTATCTGAGTTTTTACACTTGTCTATTGTATCTAAGGCTGTAACAACATAAGTGTCTGTTTTTGTTGGTTGTAAATCTGTTTTGTCCCAACTATAAATTATATTGTTTAACGTGTCTTTTGTTTGGAGTTTTATACTTTGTCCTTTTCCATAACAAATTACTTGATCAATTCCTTCCACCTGAGGTAATGGTTTAACATAAACTTGTTTTTTAAGAGTGTCTTTACATTTGTTTTCTGTATTTGAAACTATCAGTGTTACTGTTTTTAAATCAGAAGAATTAAAAATTATCTTAGATAAATCTTTTGAAGTTGAAGATTGATTATTATTGTCATAGTACCATTGATATTTATTAGCTCCTATAGAAGTGTTTGTGAAATTGAAACCATCACCAAAACAAACAATAGAATCTTGAGAGTTATTTTGGATATCAGTAACAGTAAAGTTTGCTTTTACATATCTTATGTTAATTTCTTTTGTAATAGGATCACTTGGGCATTCTCCATTTATAACGATTAATTTAGCGGTTACTTTTCCTGATGGAGGAAGAATATTATATTGGTGTGAAACTTTAGCATTTGTAGAGTCAATTGACCCATCATCAAAATCCCATTTGAAAGAAGTTGCTTCTTTTGACATTTTAGTAATTTCAAAATTTACACTTTCTGATTTACATATAGTTGTAGGTCCAGCTGAAAATTCTCCTGTCGGTTTTTCAATAACTTTAAATGTAAAACTTGTATCTTTTTTACATTGGTTAGGTGTAGTTAATGATAGATTTACTGTATATTCTCCTATAGGATAACTTAATGATGGTTTCGGGTTATAGGAAACACTATTGTTGTATCCTAAATTCCAAACAGCGGTTGTATTTAATGGATTTAAAGTGTCTATAAATGTGAAATTTGCATTGTACGATTTAATACCACTTGTAGACTCTGAAGCACAAGCATAACCATTTTTTATATCTGTAGTCAATTTCGCATTTGGGTATTTCTCGATGTTGATATATACCATAGTATCATTTGAACATCCTGTAGAAGGTTCTATTACTTTTAAGTTTAGGGTATCGAAATCTACAACGCCATTTCTAACTTTCCACTTATCAGATGTTGAGTTTTTTCCTATTGTATTTTTATTAGTATTGACATATGTCCAATTGTACGTTAAATTAGTTCCTGTGATTGTATTTCCAGTGAAATTAACAACATCATTTTCACATATATATATTGTGTTATCAGACGGATTAATTGTTCTATCTGAAGTAATATATCCTTTCGGTTTATAGATAGTGTAATTTTGTGTTTTGCTTTTACTAAATCCATTTATATCTGTTGTGGTAAGAGTTACAGAAATGAAATTTTTTGTTGAACTTGTAAATGTATGTGGAGAAGGGGATTTACCATTGAAAGAAGTGCCATCACTAAAATTCCACAACCAAGACACAATTGTAGTATCCGCAGTACTTATATCTTTGAAATCAAGAGTTGTAGGAAGACAAATAGTCGAAACAGCGATATCTGTATTGGTTACTTTGTCTTTAATTGTAGTATTGAATGAGGGGTTAAGATTGAATATTCTAATTGTTAAATCAGACGTGTCAACACAATTATTTTCATTTCTAACAATCATTTTTAGTATTTGATCTTCTGCAGAATTGTTGTTTTTGTATTTAGAAATATAAAATGTATCTATAGATTTATAATAAGTGTTAGGTCTATAACCTTCTTGTAAAAATGAGTAGCCTCTGTAACAATCATGTTTATTTACATCAACAGCTGAGTCTGCATTAAATAAATACTTCTTTCCTGTACTGGCATCTCCAATAATTATCTTTCCAGTATTAGGATCAGCGTTTAAAGTGGTTTGATTGGTGTCTTGAACTAAGAAATTTGATTTTATAGTGCCATAATGAATATAAGCAGAATCTGAATTCATCGGACACGTCCCATTGGTAATCATTTTTATTTTCACGCTTCCAGGTGAAATAGCAGGTGTTAAAGTTGATAAATCAATCGTGTTTGTATCAGCAACAGCATTTATTAATGTATTATTGATTTGCCATTGAACTGAAGTAGCTCCTTGTGCTTTATTAACTAATTTAATGATGTTTGGAGTTCTACAATCTTGTAAATAATCAAAATCCGCAATTGGGCCATTTACAGTAACCGTTTTAACTGTAGAATTTGAATAACATCCATTATATTCTCCTACTAGAACGATATCATGGTTTCCTATTGAATCATTTAAAGTTGTACTTAAAAAACTTTGTTGAAAACAATGAGATAATAACTCTTTATTTGTATCATAATGCCAAGAGGTGATTTTATTTGCAGTTACGGGGTCAGTTGTATTGGTGAGTGTTATTTGTTCTCCAGGACAAATTGTGGTTGGACTTACATCAAATGAAATATTTTGTTGACTTCCAACTTTAATTGTAACAAAATAGGAAGTATCTGTACAATTGTACTGATTATCTTTAACAATTAGTCTTGCTTTGTAGGTTCCTTCTTGATTATATGTGTGAGTTTGTGAACCACTATTGGTTGTTGTGCTACCATCACCAAAGTCCCATTGCCAACTATCCAATTTTTTATTAGGATCTTTTAAATGTGTCATAGATGAATCAGAAAAAGTAATAGTAAGCGGAAGGCATCCGTCAGTTTTATCAGGAACTATTCTGGACCAAACTTCTCTAATTGTATCATAATGTACTGATTTAACTAAATAACATCCAGCGACAGTACTAGCGAAAAGATTTACTTCTTGAATATTGTTTTTTCTGTAATGATAAGTTGAATCATATGTGTTGTAGAAACATTTTGGAGTAGCATTTGTAGTACTATTTGGTATACCATTAAAGGGGAAAACCCAATTATACGATTTTATTTTACCGATGTTGTTATTTTTCTTAGTTGAATAAAAACATGTTAGTGTATCATTACATCCGTAAGATGGGGTTGATAAAATTGTGATGATACTATCTTCAACAAAAATGTCTTTAGAAACAGTATCAGAACACCCATTTGCAGTAGTAATTAATTTAATGGTATGTTTGCCAGGAATAGTAAATTTAACTAAGGGATTTGTTGAGGTTGAATTGCTTTGATTGTATTTAACATCATTGTCAAATATCCATTTATAAGTACCAGAGGTCGATTTATTGTTTAACAAAGTATAGATTTGCGCGCAAATAGTGTCATTTTTGTTTGGTACTTCAAAATCAGACTTTGGTTTTCCAATCGAAATTACTCTAGAATATTCTCTTGTACATAAACTATCCTTTGCTGTAAGTTTTACAGTAAATTGTCCTTCTTTTGTATAGGTTTGAGGTTCGCCATCTTTTGCAGTTGAAGTTTTCGTATTTCCAAAATCCCATGTGTAAGTTGTTGGTAAAGTTGTTGTTGAAATATTTTTAAAAGAAACAGTAAAAGGTGCGGTACAAGAGTTAGCCGACGAAGGAGTAGTTGTAAAAAATGGTGTTAACAAAGAGGTTTTAATTGCTTTTACAAATAAAGGAGAACTACTACAAGAAGGAAGAGGTTTATTATTGTATAAAAAAGAAACACTCGTTCCTATATCAAAATCGCCGGCTTTATTATAGACATAAGTAGTAGTAAGTGTGTTTTTTGCGCTATTGCCATCTTGAAAATTCCAATTAATATTGTTCATGTCAAATGAAAAATTTGAAGGCAAACTTGACTTCGTAGAAATAGTCATGTTTACAAACAAAGGAACACAACCTGAAGAAGGTGTTGTGGATAATGTGACTTCTGGTTTTGCAAAAACATTTATTGTGAAAATTTTATTTCCATTTAATTTTACATCAAATACACCAGCTTTCGTATAGATATGGCTTGGGTTTGCAAGTTCTGAAACACTTCCGTCTCCAAAATCCCAATTTGCATTGTTGTTATTTGCTGTAAAATTTACCGTTAATGGGTAGCATCCCTCAGTATTATCTGCCGTTTGAGCAAATAATTGATTATTGAAAATGATGATAAACGAAATTATTAATAATAATATATGTTTCATATTGGATAAAAATGACCTCTAATGTAAACTTTATTAGTCACATCTCAAAAGGTAATGCTAATTATTTGAGCTATTTATAAATATAGTTGGTCAGTAAATTATAACTCATTTTTTTCATGTATATTTGAACGAATTATGTTTTTTCCATGAAAAGAATCGGGATTATATTATTTTTTTTAATTGGTTTTTTTGTAACTTCTTTTGCTCAAAAAAAGTCAAAACTTCCTTGTATTGATAAAGAGTTTTCTGTTGTAGCTCAAGTTGTTAAGGATAGTTTAGGAAAACCTAATATACTTGAAGCTGAAATATATTCATTGGTGAACTCAATAAATCCATACTTTGATAGTATTTGTGTCTCTTTTAAACTTTGTGAAATTAGATACATAGATAATTTCATGTATGATTCATTAAAACATTGGGATGAATTAAAAAATCAATATCATGCAGATAATCGTATTAATATTTATTTTGTTGAAAATATAAAATCTAGTCCAGGTGCCGCTGGCTTTGCAGGATTAGGTGCGATTTGTAATACTGATGATGATGGGATAGTTTTGGTTAAAACAGCTAGTACACTTGTTTTGGCACATGAAATGGGGCATTATTTTGGTCTTTTACATACTTTTCAAGATGCAAATGATTTAGATGTTAATTTACGTGAATTAGCTGATGGATCTAATTCCGCAACAACTGGAGACTTGATTACAGATACACCTGCAGATCCTTTTAATCCAGCTTTAATTTTGTTTACTTATTATTATTATCTAACACCTGATCCTAATTATCCATGTAAATTTGTTGGTGTTATGAAGGATAAAAATGGACTTTATTTTGATCCATTAGTAGGAAATATTATGTCTTATTATCCTGAAGAATGTAATTGTGGCTTTACCCATGAACAGTACCAACGTATGGCTAAAACATTCTTGTCTAATCCAAAAATGTGGTAATGAAAAGAGTACTGATTTATTTATGTGTCATTTTCACTTATGGATATAGTCAAGATGTACATTTATCTCAATTTTATAATTCAGATCATTTTTTAAATCCTGCTAAAGTTGGAGATTACGATGGTGATTACAGAGTTACTTTGAATTATAGAAATCAATGGAGACAAATTGATAAACAGCCTATATCTACTTATATGTTGTCTTTCGATCATATGTTTTTTATTAAAAATCATGAATTCGATGCAGGTATATATGCAGTAAGTGATCGATTTTCAGGTTCAGAATTTAATATTATATCTAATAGTAATGTAAACTATTATGTAAATAATACCAAGCTGTTAGCAACTATTGCTACGAATTACTTTTGGAGACAAAATAAATTTAGACTCGGCTTGCAAACAGGACTTTCTATGAGTGCTACTGATCCTCAAAATCAAACGTATGATAATCAATGGTATTATTTATTGGGAGATTTTGATAAAAGCATTCCGTCAAAAGAATTGAATAACAAGCCTTCACAGAAGTATGTGGATTTGAATTTAGGTGTAGAATGGTCAAGGAAAATTGGAAATTTTGAGCCTAAAATTGGATTTTCATTACATCATGTAAATCGTCCAAAAGAAAGCTATTGGAACTCTTCTTCTGAAAGATTAAGAGCTAGAAAAGTTTTTTTTGCAGAAACATATTATCAAATAAATAACCAGTTTGGTTTGCATCCAAAATTTTTAATGATGTGGACAGCTAAGGCAAATGATATGATTTTAGGTGTAAATGTGTCTAAAAAAGTATCCTTTAAAAATATTCCATTTATTTACGCAGGAATTCATTATAGACATGGAGTAGCTAGAATTTTTGATGCTTTAATACCAACAATTGGAACAAAGTATAAAAAATATGATATTGGTTTTAGCTATGATATAAATTTATCCTCATTAAGTTCTGGTACTAATACTAATAGAAAAGGTTCTTTCGAGCTTTCAGTGATTTACACTGGAGCAAGTACTTTACCGAAAAAGATATTAATCCCTTGTGATCGATATTAAAATGTTTCGTTGGACGTTTTTACTTTTGCCTTTTTCCATTTTGTTTGGTTTAATTACGTTCATTCGTAATTTATTTTATGATTTTGGTCTTTTTAGCTATTACAAGATTCCAATAAAATCAATATTAATTGGCAACTTAAGTGTTGGTGGTACCGGTAAAACCCCTCATGTTTATTATATTTCCAAGTATCTTTCGACCAAATTTAAAATAGCTATTTTAAGCAGAGGTTATGGTAGAAAATCTAAAGGTTATTTTGATGTTTTATCTGAAAGTAAAGCGTTAGAAGTTGGAGATGAGCCACTTTTGTTAAAATCTAGATTGCTTAATGTTCATGTGGCTGTTTCAGAGTCTAGAGAGTTTGGAGTTAATAAATTAATTGACAAATATAAACCTGAAGTTGTTGTTTTGGATGATGCTTTTCAGCATAGAAGGGTCAAAGCGGGGCTTTCGATAATATTAACTGAATTTAATAAGCCGTATTTTAACGATTTTCTAATGCCAACTGGCAGATTAAGAGAGTTTAGTATCGGCAAAAAAAGAGCAGATATAGTTATTGTTACAAAATGTCCTGATGTTTTAAATACTGATGAAAAA
>JBILUY010000253.1:0-3582 GCA_044370735.1 Crocinitomicaceae bacterium
AATATGGAGAATCTGAGAATATTAAAGATATTAGGAAATCAGAGAATAATACTATAGAATTAAAAAATCAATAATTAGAAATTATGATTAAATCAAGTTTATTGTTTTTAATTATTTTTACAATTAATCAAAAAATATATTCACAAAATACATGTCAATCTTCATGTATTTTTTTTGAAAAGAATCAGATTGAATTAAATAACAATCAAAAAATAATTTTAGATACTCTCCATCTTTATTTTGAAAAAGAGAAAGAAATTATTAAAAATTATAAATTAATGCTAATAGGACTATATACATTAGAAGAATACAAAAAAGATAAATATATAGGAATAAAAAGGTGTTATGAAATTACAAATTACTTTATTTCCAAATATGGTTATAAACCAAGATTTTTTATCACACAAACTATACCTGATCAATATCCATCTTTATATTCATTTTCATGTGTTGCTTCACAATTATATCCTGTAGAAGAATAAAAATAATCTCTTAATCTAATGCACAGTACCACCTCCAAATATCACATCACCTCCCCACTTCCCCCCCATAACCAATATGGGTCTAGATATGAATTTAATGGAAAAGAGTTAATCGTTAAAACAAACAAATTAGCCTTTTTAAAAATAAAACATCAAAACGAACGTTTCGAATTTTCAAGTGGTTTAAATTTTGGATTACGAACGTTTTCTATTGAACATAATTTTATCTTCTACATTCTTCTATTTATTTTCCCTTTGAAGTATGCCGAGGGAAATTCATTATTTTTTTATCTCCATTTAGCATTCGCTACCTTTTCAGGTATGATATTGTTGTATATCAATGTATTATCTACAAAAAGGCAGATTATTGATTGGATAGAAGGAGAAAAAATTTAACAAGTCACCTCCCTTAATCCCTGCTCAAGGAGGGAAACAAATTAAAAATCAAATTTTGGGGCAAAATCCAATAATTGGTTTTCTGATTTTAGAATGTAATCTTGATTTCCGAGAATGTAAAAATTGATAGACACAATAATTTGTTCGATTTCGGATTTATACTTTTTCAATGCCAAGACGTGTTTCGTATTTGCATTTTTTAAATCTTGAGCCGGATACATAATCACATCAGATGAAAAACGACTTGCTAGGTTAAAATGTTCGGGAACCATTTTATCGGTTGTACGCACATCGCCTTCATCGAAAAATCGCAAACGGATTTTTTCATCTTTGAACTCTACAATAAGTAACACATTTACCTCTTCTTGCTCGAATTCTGTGCGATACAAAATCGCATAATGACTGGTATCTTTTTTTACTTTAACCATATGTGATTTCGAAAAATCATTCAACCAATTATCAAAATGGTCCATCAACAAAGTCTTCTGATACGAAACAAATTCTCCTGTTAATGGATCGCGTAAACGAATAGTATCATGGGTTTGTTCCTTTACCAATTTTGCGTTAAAATGCAATACATCGGAAACAACTAATTCACTTTTTTCGTCTTCATAAATTGATGAAACTAAAAACGTATCTTGTTGTTTTTTTGTTGTTTGAGCAAAGGAATTAGCAAATAAACAGATGCTGAAGACCGAAAGGAAAAACGTTTTCATAACTAAAAGATTTTCGGTATACTACTAATATAGTTATTTAATTTGAATACGTATCAAAAAAAGAATAACTGATAAATGTCAATACTACAGAAAAACAATAATGTTACATTTGTTCCGAAAATCAGAAGAAAATGAAAAAATTAGTCGGAATCTTTTTACTTGCAACAGGATGTTTATTTGGTCAAGACGCAAATTTACCTACGAAAAACATCATTAAAAAAGGAAGTTTTTATGCTTATTGGGGATGGAATCGTGCTACTTACAGTAAATCTGATATTCATTTCAAAGGAACAAACTACGATTTCACACTAAATGATGTCATTGCAAGAGATAGACAAAGTAAATTCGCTTTTTCAACCTACTTTGCAACTGTTACAATTCCACAATATAATTTCCGTATTGGTTACTTTTTAAATGATAAATATGATATTTCATTTGGAGCAGACCATATGAAATATGTAATGGTTGGACATCAAATGAATACCATCAACGGGTACATAAACACCGGTTCTACTTATGATGGAACCTACAACGACCAATTGTTCTATGTAAATCCGAAGTTTTTATTATTCGAACACACAGACGGATTGAATTATTTAAACACAGAAATCAGAAGAAACGACAATATTTTCAAATACAAAAATTTCAAACTAAATGTCATCGAAGGATTTGGCGGTGGTGTTATAGTTCCTAGAACAAACACTACGTTAATGAATTACGCACGTTACGACCAATTCCATTTAGCTGGGTATGGGTTAGGAGCAGTGTTAGGATTAAATTTCCAATTCTGGGAGCGTTATTTCATTCAATTCGAAGAAAAAGTAGGGTATATTAATATGCCTGATATTCGTACCACAATGCACGAAGAAGATAAAGCAAGCCAGAGTTTTACTTGGTTACAAGCAAACTTTACTTTCGGTGTAAATTTCAATTACAAGCGTAAAGTAAAATAACAGATACATTTTCAGTAAAATAGATTGTTATTTTTGTATCCATTTTTACTGAATGACACAAACATTAGATACTAAATCAACCACATCATTTTCTTTATTAAAAGGAATTAGTGGTGGTATTTGGTTCAGTCTTTCATTGCAATTCATTTCAAAAATTAAACACGAAGGATATTCGTTTACAGGATTTTGGACTGAATTTGGTGGCAGAATAGCCTTAAGCGCAGGAATAGGAGCACTTCTTTTTGGTATGATTGCCTTTTTGCTTCAACGGAAAAAAGCAACATTAGGATTACACATCTTATCTACGTTCAACCTTTTTGCTGTGTTTGTTTTGTTAGGAGAAGGTAAAATTTCATTCTTCTTTCATTTTTTAATCGTAACGGTTATCTATATCATTCTTTTGATTATCAACCGAAAAAAAGAATTTCAACCGTGGAATAAACCCGAACATCAAAACTTTTTACTAGGAATACTCATCATTGGATATTTCAGTTTGACATCAAATTTATATGCTGATGAATATGACATAATGAACAATATCAAACGATTAGTTTCATTAAGTTACCTTGCCTTACCCTTATACTTTCTTCCAGTAGGAAAAAGAATTTATGTTGGAATACTAATCATCGGTTTATTCATTTATACATTTCCTGAATTGTACCACATCCATATGTTCGGGTCTAAAATGCCTGTTAGTGTGTACTATGTAATGATAGAATCACCCAAACACGAAAAACTCGAATACCTTTCTTCGTACTTTACCTGGAAGATTGCATTTACTGTGATTGCCTACCTAATTATCCCGATATTATTGGTTTTTCGAATTAAAAAAGTGAAACCAACTCTTTCTTCGTTTGCAACTATTCCTTTTACAATTATTGTATTAACTACATTATTAGCAAGTTTTGACAATAAAAACCATCAACACAATGTGATCTATCCTTACATTGCCAATTATTATGGATATAAGGAAAAAATCGAAAAATTCCACTTACAATTAGAAAATCGCCGTAAAACAGATTTTCATTTTGCCGA
>JBILUY010000063.1:0-12805 GCA_044370735.1 Crocinitomicaceae bacterium
ATTAATCAATCTTGTAACTGATCTATTTGAAGACTCTAACCAATAATTTCTTTGGTAATTATATTTATAATCATATTGAACTTTATAAATACCCGGTACTAAATTTTTATAAACATAATATAATGTCTTACTTGATAAATCTTTTTGAATTAATTGATTTGAAGAATCAAATAATTTAACTGAAGAAATAGTAGCACCGTTTGAAATTAATTCTATTTCAATAGTACCATTATCTTCTAAACAAGAATTCAAACTTGTTTTAATATTTATATCGGGAACACATTCCAAACAAATCTTTTCCATTCCAGTGCCAAAATGTTGTATACTACCAAATTGATCTAATGAGAAGGATTCATTGTAGGTAAAATCATCATATCTATTTGTGAATTTTCTTAATAAGGAGTTATTATGCCATAATTCAATATCAGATGAATTTTGACGAATCTCAAATTCCATGTTTGGGTAAGCTTGAATTTGTAAATCTATTAAATTTCCATTTTCTACTGCAAATAATTTATTATCTTGTAAAGAATATCCATATTTTAAATCTGACAATTGATTTAAACCAGTATTAACATCTTGAAAACCAACAAAATTAAATTTTGACGGATCGGCAATTTTATATTTAACAATTGAGTTCGTTTCTTTAGTAATTACCTGATTAATTGAACCTGACGAGATTGTAGAATTAGCTATTACAGTATTATTATTTACAGTAAATGTATTTGCGTCAACAAATTCAATTGGAGCATAAAAATTTACTTTATCATTAATCAAAGCTACTCCTCTACTATCATAAACCACAACATTATATTGACCTTCTGGTATATTAACTAAATCTAGTTTTGTATTAAATGTTGCTGTTTCTAAAAATTGGGGTGTGTTCGCTAATATATCAGACAAAGGAAGTACAGTTTCTTCTTGCACTATGTAATAAAATGGACCAACTTTATCAGGTTTACTTGTCAAGTCAATTGATAATATACCAGTTTGCTCGCCAGATATTAGATTTGATTTAACAGAACAAGTAACTGTAACTAAAATTGTATTACTTTCTTTTGAACATATATTATCTGTTTTTATAGATTTAAAATATGTATTTTGCTCTAAGGAATTAGAGTTATAAAAAATAGAATTAGAGTTCAAGATAGGTGAATAATCTACTCCATTCAAAGAGGAAAACCAAGTAATAGTGTTATTTGCATTTAAATCATTACTAGTCAATAAAACTTTTTCTCCTGGACATACCTCTGTCTTATTTGAAGTAATTGTATTCTGTAAATTACTAACTTGAATATTTATTGTATTTGATAGCTCTTGAGTACATCCAGTAAGATTGTATCTAACTCTAAATGAAGTTGAATTGCTCAAATTTGTAACATTTAAAATAGAATTTGATTCTCCATTTATTACTGTATAATTTTGATTATCCTCTGATTTTTCCCAAACTAAATTTGCAGAAACATTTTGACCTATTGTAGTCAAAGAAATATTCTCACCAACACAAACATTACTCTTGTTTGATGATAACGTTCCAACAGTATTAAGCAATACAACTACGTTAGTAGAAGATGTAGCACTTGTACATCCATTCAAAGTAGTTGAAATAGTGTACGTTCCTGCTCCAGCAGTTGTAATATTTGTTATGGTTGGATTTTGACTTGTGCTAGTAAAACCATTTGGACCTGTCCATGAATAGGTTGCTCCAGCAAGGGTACTTGCTGTTAAGTTCAACGTTGAGCCTGAACACAAAGGACCATTATTTCCTAAAGTTGGAGTTGATGGAATAGCATTCACCGCTACACTCGTTGTTCCAACCACACTAGTACAACCATTTACAGTTGCAGTAACTGAATATGTTCCAGCTCCAGCTGTTGTTATGTTTGCTATAGTTGGATTTTGACTTGTGCTCGTAAAACCATTTGGACCTGTCCATGAATAGGTTGCTCCAGCGAGGGTACTTGCTGTTAAGTTTAACGTTGAGCCTGCACACAAAGGACCATTATTTCCTAAAGTTGGCGTTGATGGAAGGGCAGTAACATTTATTGTTTGAACATTACTATAAACAATACAACTCCCTGATCCTACTTTTGCTCGAAAATACTTATTTGTTGTAAGTGAAGGTGTAGTATAAGAGGTAGATGTAGCACCACTGATGTCAGTAAATGTAGTATTATCAGTTGATTCTTGCCATTGAATTGCTTGTCCAGCAGTTTGACCTGTCAAAGATAAAGCAGAGGTATTCCCTGAACAGATTGTTGAAACAGAAGCCGATGCAGTTCCTGCAACTGTAGTACATGTGTTTATAACAAATTGAATATTTGGAAGTTTAGTTACACGTCCCCCTGCATACCAAGTGGAAGGAAATGCATAATCATTATAATCATATTTTGTACGATAGTCTGATTTGGATGTATAACGTGTTTGAACAGCACTTGTAAAAGTACTTCCATCTCTACTCTCAACTAATATTTCAAGATTACTTGCATTACTATAAGTAAAAGGAGTAGAAAGGGTAATTGTTTTCCAACCACTTGCTCCAATTGTAATACTTCCACTATACACTAAAGTAAATCCTGTAGTTGTTGGATAAAATTTATCAGCATGTTGTGTAGAGGTAGTCTGACGCATGTAGATCTTTTGATTATCCAAGGTGTAACTACTCCCACTATTATTCACATAAAACGCAATTGAATTAATCGTTCCAGAAGTACCAATTTCAGCAGCAGTATAAATTTGACTACTCCATCCATAATTAAAATAGGGTTGAAGAGGAAAATTATAATCTGTAGCCGTACCTGTCCCTACAGTAACTGTTGATTGTCCATACAAACCTAAACTTAGGAAAGCAAAAACAACAAATAAAAAGGAGTTTACAAATTTCATGAAATAACAAATAGATTAATCTCTAATTACATCCTCTGGTTTACGAGAATATTTACAAGCATCAGGTAATAAATTATACAAAACATCTTTTGCTCTAACATTTTCTGCATCATAACCTTTAGAAGCAAAATGAAAAACAAATAAATCTTTATTAAATTCACCAGAAAAGTGGATTAACATTCTTCCAGAAGTTCCATTATAAGAAGCAGATGTAATCCCCTCAAATGTTTTGGCAATAGTTTCCAAACTGTCTTTACAGTTTACATTACCGTATAGTCGAATAGAAGTAGTATCAGACTGAGCATACAAAAAAGTAGCAAATACAGACAAAACAAGAGATAAAGTGTATTTTCTTAATTCCATTTGGTATCAAATGATTAGTTTTCAATTCAAAAAACTTGCAAATATAGTTTCCAAATTTGAAACAACAATCATTTTTTACTAAAAAAGAGCAATTTAGAGTAAAAATACGCGTGTAAAAGCGTAAATTTACGTATTTGAGTATTTATAAACGTAAGTATCAAAATTCAAGACTTAGTTGTTTATTTTAGTATCCTTAGGGATATGAAATTAAAATGAAAACTTCTTTGCTTCAAAAACTAGTTCAATAGGATCAGGAAAAAGATAAAAAAAATCAAACCCTGTTATTTTTTCAATTTCATCAATTGAAAACTGATATAATGAGAATGTCAATTTAGAGTTTGAATTTGGTAGAATTACCCCATAAGCATTCCATATTCCATTTCTTTTTTGAAGAAAAACTTTAAAAAAAGAGGTTGGAACGACAATTTTATTTTTTCCAATAAATTTCAACTTACTTGCATTTGCCTCAAAAATAGGTCCGGTAACTATGTACAAACTATCATACTCGGTTGCCCATTGTCTTGCTTGGATTTCTAGTTTTTTCCAACTACCGCGATTAAAACGAGGTAATTGTGGTGACATATTAGAATAATAAAAAGACTCCAACATGGTTTCATAAGAAAAAGCCATATCAGCAGCTGGCGCCAAGTGTCCTCGATCATAACCAGATTTAAGATAATCAAAAGTAAAATCTGTTCCAGGAATGAAAGGATCTGGAGCAAAAAAATCACCCCGTTTAAACCTATTAACAACCTCTTCACGTGTTAACAAATAAGCTACCCAATTAGCCTGTTTATAGTTTGAATTATATGATAAAGTATAACCTTTATGTTTAATGATAAAATCAACAGAATCATACTTTGGCAATTCAAGTTGAGCAAATAGACTTAAATAGAAAAAGTTAAAGAAAATGATTGATAAATAAAAAAAGCTACTTTTCATAAAATACAGACAAATTAAAAATAAAAACAATCTAAAAAACTACTTTACAAGAAAACCTAAAAAACTTCCAACAAATCTATACTATCCAATCTAATAAAAAAGCTATTAAATAAAGGTAACAAAAAGGAAATATGGTCTTCCTCCTTTTCGTCCTTATACAAAAAAAAGCTATCTGCAAGGGTAATACAGAGTGCGCTATCCGTGCGCTGAGGCTCTCAAAGCGCCCCCTTGCATATACCATTCTCGGCGGTCTCATTCGACACTCATTCTCATCCGCCTACATTGCTTTTCTTTGTTACGTCCTCATACGTCGTCAGTCACGGCTTCTTCATCCCCCCAAACCCCAAAAAGGTAAGTAGAGCGTTCCCCAAAACACAGGCTTTTTCGCTTTCCACTTTCAACTTTTTTATTCATTGGGGGTCTGTCGCCGTTTGTGTTTGGCTCGCCTGCTAAATCGCTCAGGCTTCAGGTTTGTCACATTTTTTGCAGTCCTCGTTCACAGCCGCTTTGTTTTCTTTCGGCGTGCCTAGGTCGTCTGCCTACATTCACCAAAGCAGCTTAACCACTCCCCACACAAGAGTATTCATTTTTCCGCTACGCTACAAAATTTCATACACTTGTTTTTTTCCAACGCAAATCAAAAAAAACGTCTGCGCTTTCCCTAACAGATACCCTTTCATCGCTTGTCTATGCGCCAAACCTTTGTGCTTTCAGCAGAGGTCGTTCCCGTGCTTCCTCATACTTCGTCATCACTCCCCTCTCCCCCCTTCGCTCAACTCGCAGTCGGCTCGCGCCCACAGGCAATATTTCGCTTCGATATTTTAGATTTTCAGTACATTAAACATTAATCATCAAACATTAATAATTCCAAGTTTTGCCTTCCCCCCGCACAGCTGTAGGCACCATTCCCTTTTTTCTTGATAATTAATCTTCACATTTTGATCATCGAACGGTTGTTGAGGTTATTGAGGTTCACGAAATAAGGTTCACGAAACAAGGTTGTTGAGGCACTCGAAACAATGTTCGCAACCCTCACATTTGTTTTTTTTTCGAGCATTGTAAACAATGCCTATGCAGATATGCTAGCATCGTATTTTTTTGAACGACAGTGATTCCGAAATCTAATAAGTCCATTAGGAAATGTAGACTGGGACCCACATTGATAAATAAGCGTAAAAATTTCAAGTGTTTGAGCGTAGCGAGTTTTGAAATTTTAGCGTTGTTCAATAGAGGGTAGTCGAATTTCCAAGGACTAGACCTTTTTGTTACTTTTTGCGGCAATGGGAAAAAGTAAAATCATTCGCTTCGATTTCAATTCATAAAAAATCAAAAATAGATCGCAAATTTAGGTGGCAATCCCACCATCCACCTCACATCGTCAGTAAAGGTCAAGCCCTACGGGTTTTGATAAAAAAGTGTTTTTACGCCTCGAAAACTATCTTTTTCATCACTATTGACTAATGCCTATTGCCTAAAAACTAGGTGTCACTTTTTTCTCAAAAACCTTGACAGCCTTCCGTTTGCCACCATTTGAAATGGCTTTCTTTTTTTCTTTTTTTTCTTTTGGAAAAATATATGGGGCGAAGCCCTAAAAGGGCGAGCATAATTTTTAAACCGTGAATTATGTACAAACGCACCAATCCATCAGTAATTAGAGCCATTTACAGAGAAATGAGCAAAGATGAACTCAAAGCAGAATTGAAAGTAATCTTAGAAAAGGCAAAAGAAGAAACGAGCAGCAATAAAAAGCAGATGCTTAAAAGCCTGTATCAATATGCTCAGTCTTTAATTTTAAGTAGATAGTTATGATACAATTTAGATTAACTACCTATAGAGAAGAAAAAGTCTATCAAGGATCATACTTTTTCATTTTAAACAAGGGAAATAACAGTGGAAAGCCACTGTTAACTCCTTGTCAGAATTGTTTTGTTTGTCTTTGTGATAATGACCAGGACAAAGAAGAATTGTACTGGTTATTATTTGGAATGTGGCAAGGAAAAGCCATTCATCCCCATTTGATAGGTTCCGTTATTCCCTTTATTCGCCTTCATGAATTGTCAGACCTCATCAAAATAGGACTAGAAAAACTAGCAATCAATCCGGAAAAGGTCCGAAAGAATATTTCCAAAATCGTTCAAATGGAAAAACACCAAATCAACATTCAAAAACAACTCGATTTAATCAAACAGATGAAAAGAGCGTTAATATTCGAGGTACTGAAATAGTGCCTCGGATGAACGCGTATTTTTACGTGATTATCTAAGTAGTTGCATTCAGTTTATTGAGATTTGGTTATATTTATTGAGTAATCTAATTAAAAAGTGGTTAGCAAGTTATTAGTTTGTTATAAATAACCACATTTATGAGGATTATAAATAAGTTAGGCGTCATATTAACCAAAAAAAGAGAAAAATGAGTCCAGAAGAAATCCAGAAAATATTAGAAAAAGCAATTGAAAATAAAACAGAATATTATTGGGTTTATGTTTTATTAGCTTTGTTACTCACTTTATTAGCAACTTATTTTGTACAATATTTAATGGAAAGAGGAAAAAACTATGCTACTAAAAAAGATATTGCAGGCATTACAGAAAAAATTGAAGAAGTAAAAGCAAAAATTCAAAATCAGCAAGAAGTTGAAAAGCAAAAAAGACAATTAAAGTACGATGCTTTATTACAGTCGTTAACTTTAATGGATGCAAACTTATCTCATATTTTAATTCCTAATTCAGACCAAAAAATAAAGAAACAATATGCATCAACTGAAGAAGCAAGGAAATGTCACAGTAGTCTTATTTTGACTTGTGAAAATACCGACATTTTAGAAATGTTTTCATTAATTATGTTTGGTCATAAAGATCCTAATGCTGAAAAAATTGCACCGACAGATTTATTAAACAACTATCGTAATTTAGTTAGAAAGGAACTAGGATTTGGAACTGAAATTCCTCTAGATAGAGATAGAGCTTGGTTTGGACACGGAAATTTTGAAAAAGAAAATACTAACGCCTAACAGCCACTGCATCGGATTTGGGCATTTGGCGTAATGGAAAATTGGTTTTGTATTTGGAATATTTGGCAAATCCCAAAATAGTGCTTAATTTAATCCCAAACCCACTGTAGCGTCAAAACGTTAATTAATCTCACACTCTCACCTCAATCACCTCATCTAGCCTTGTCGTATACCTAGGAGATAACTTCTCCAGTTTCATATTCCAAATTCGCTTCTGATCTTACGAAGCCTATTTGATTTTTTGTTGACTAAAAGATTGATGAATTCTACAACTTACATCATAGGAGAATGCTTTGGATTGCTTTTTTCAAATATTGAAAGTTGAATTTCGCCAACGGGAGTAAAATCAATTATGATAACACCTGCTATTTTATATTCAAACTCAAAATAATTAGATTTAGTCTATCTTTGTAGGTGTATATACGTGTTTTTGTAGGTAGGCTAGTTGGTTTTGATTTAGATTGATTAAATTTGATAAGAGACTATATTTTATTTGTGTTTCGCCAACCTAACAATTAATTTAGGGAGTAGCGATAATAAAGAGATAGTTTCGAAAATTAACAAGTTAGGGCACATGCTAAAAAAGAATACCTAAAATGGAGAATATTATATTCATAGGAGGAATACATGGAGTTGGAAAAGGTACACTTTGTCATAAAGTATGCAGCGAATTTAATTTGAATCATATTACGGCTAGTGAAATATTAAAATGGGATGAAATCAGTAGAAGAGACAATAAATTAGTTGAAGATTTTTTTCTAACACAAAATAGATTGATTAATAATCTACAAGAAATCATCGACAAAAAAAGTAATTATATTCTCGATGGACATTATTGCTTGTTAAACTCAAAACAAATACCTGAAAGAATTGATTTTGAAACATTCAACTTATTACAACCTCTGGCCTTTGTCATTGTCATTGATGATGTAAGTGAAATAAAATCAAGACTTGAGGTTCGTGATCAAAAAAAATATGAATACGATTTACTCCAAATGTTTCAGGAAATGGAGCTTGAATATTCGATCGAATTATCAAAAAAACTTAAAAAACCTCATTTGATTCTAGGTAAAAACGAATCTGATAAACTTAAATCATTTCTTTTTAATGCGAATTTTACTTGATACAAATATTATAATTCATAGAGAAGCTAGTAAGGTCTATAATCAAGATATAGGACTCTTATTTAATTGGCTTGACAGACTTCATTATGAGAAATGTGTTCATCCTCTAACAATAGAGGAAATAAGCTCGTATCAGGATGAAGAAGTTGTTAATACAATGCGAGTTAAAATTGGCAATTACAACGAATTAAAAACCGATTCACCTGAAAATGAAAAAATATCTTCTTTACGTGAACTGGATAAAAATCAAAATGATTTTATAGATACGAGCTTGTTAAAAGAAGTTTTCAATGAAAGGGTTGATTACTTAATAACTGAAGATAGAGGTCTACATAAAAAAGCTAAATATCTCGGGATCCCTGAAAAAGTATATAAAATAGATGCTTTTTTAGAAAAATGTATAGCCGAAAATCCAGAATTGAAAGACTACCAAGTCCTTTCTGTGAAAAAGGAATATTTTGGTAACATAAATTTACAAGATGAGTTCTTTAAATCGTTCCTAGAGGATTATTCTGAATTTGAAAAGTGGTTCAACAAAAAGGCAGATAATGTCTCATATGTTTGCATTACAGATGGACTGGTGAGAGCATTTTTATATTTGAAAATAGAAGAAAAAGGAAGTGAAAATTATAATGACATAATCCCATCATTTAGTCCAAAAAAAAGATTGAAAATAGGCACTTTTAAGGTGACCTCAACTGGATTTAAGCTTGGAGAAAGATTTTTAAAAATAATTTTTGACAATGCTTTGGTTTATAATGTTGATGAAATTTACGTGACCATATTCGACAAAAGAGAGGAACAACAGAGACTTATTTTTTTATTAGAAGAATGGGGCTTCTCTTATTGGGGAGAAAAAACCACTCAAAATGGAATAGAAAAAGTTTTTGTCAAGGATTTTCAAAAGGTAACAAAATTAGAAAGTCCAAGAATGTATTATCCATTTGTTTCATTATCTGGTAATCAAAAATTTATTGTTCCAATCTACCCAGACTACCATACCGAATTATTTCCTGATTCATATCTCAATAATGAGTCGCCACAAAATTTTGTTGAGAACCAACCTCATAGAAATGCATTGAAGAAAATTTATATTTCTCGTTCCTACAATCGCAATTTAAAAAGAGGTGATTTGGTGATATTTTACAGAACTGGCGGACATTATCAAGGAGTTGTTTCAACATTGGGTGTCATAGAAAATATAATAACTGATATTAGAGATGAAGCCCATTTTATAGAGTTATGCCGTAAGAGAAGTGTTTTTAACGATATTGAGTTGAAAGAATATTGGAATTGGACGCCAAACAACAGACCATTTATCGTAAATTTCCTCTATCTGGATTCTTTTCCAATGCCAAAAGTTAACTTAAAAAGGTTAAGGGAATTAAATATCCTACAAGAGGCACCGAGAGGATTCGAATTATTAGAAAATGAAAAATTCAATCAAATATTAAAAGAAGCTAGAGTAAATGAAAGTTATATTGTCGATTAAACCAGAGTTTGCGAACAAAATTTTTGAGGGTGACAAAAAATTTGAATTCAGACGAAGCATATTTAAAAATAAAAATGTTTCAAAAGTCATAGTATATGCATCATCACCAATTAGCAAAGTTATTGGTGAATTCGAAATAGGTCAAATATTACATAAAGACCTTGACTCGCTTTGGAACGAAACCAAAGAGTTTTCTGGAATATCAAAAGATTATTTTAATGAATACTTTATTGGTAAAGAAAATGGATTTGCTCTTGAAGTAAAAAGAGTCAAAAGATATAAAAAGGATCTTTGTATCAAAGAATCGTTTGGGAAAGTACCACCACAATCATTTACCTATATTGAAGAAAGCACGATGCCCTAACAGCACCTACCCAAAAGTGGCGGCTCAGTGGTTAAATCAAGTTTTTTGCTGCTATGAAACTTTCTGCTTAGTTGACAATGAATCGCTTCGAAATCCCAACTTTCGTGTATCTGCAAATCGTCAAAAATAAAACCCCACTCAAATCATTTCGAGTGGGGTTTCTTTTTACCTAAATATTTTACTCTTCAAATCGCTTTAATACCTTTTTTTAAACTAACGTAACCAAATAACTCACGATAGTACCAATTAAGGCAAGAATAATAGACTTCAAATGAAGTAGCGAATAATAATAGCTAATAACTTTATTCTAAAAAACAATCTACCTCAACATTACAAAATTCACATCTGATTTTAATTGGCATCCGTGACAGAACCAAGAGGTTTGAAACCAAGCGCCACTATTTTTCTCAGGCTTAAAATTAAATCGTTTATTAGGTATCAGCATTTGAATTCCGTGTTTATTAAACATTTTACCTCTTTGAATACCTTCAAGGGTTGTCAATGGGAGTAAAAACATAAAAGGTTTTTGAAGTTCGTAGGCACGTTTCAAAAATTTATCTTTTAAAGAATAAGGTGGATTAGTAATTATCATATCAAAATTTTCAGGTTTATATTTAAAAAAATCTTCTCCATTTTCGATATGCGTTGTGATTACATTGTAACCGTTTTCTTTTAAAACTTGAACAATTTTACTTTCTTTTATTGCAGTACATTCCCAAATTGTATTCACTTTTTTAGGGATAAATGGAAGCACCATTTCTATTGCCTCTTTTGGTGTATAAAGTTCATCAAATGCACCTCTTTGAATGTAATCTGTTTTCTGTTTTAATAAACTCATATTTCTATTTTTAAACCCCACTCATATTACCTCGAGTGGGGTTATTTTTTCTATATAATCTACTTTTCAAATCGCTTCATAACCTTTTTTAAAACCAATGTAACCACAAAACTCACGATAGCACCAACAAAGGCAAGGATAATCGTTTTCAAATAGTCGTGCGTATCAATCATAGCACAAACGGTAAACACCGTTCCGGTTAATGTTCCTGCACTGGTTGTATGATCGTGATGAGGTTGCATAGTTGGTTTCTTTAAAGTATTAATAAAGGTTTTTTGCTTGCCACACTGAGTTTATCGAAGTGTGCGGCAATGGGAAAAAGTAATGTTAATCACTTTCCACAGTAGACTGTGAAACTGCTGAAGCTACAGAACCACCAACCATCAAATACTCTCCAATGGTCGAGATAATTTCAGGCAAGTGAAAAGGACTTGCTAATAAAGCACCACCTGCAGCTGCTAAACCCAAACCAATATTTCTTAAAACCTTGAAGAAATTCGGTGTAGGCGATTTCATTCTTTGAACTAAATTCATTTTTTTCAATTTTTAGATGATTAATAAATCGTGCCTAGGAATATGAATGCGTAATTTTAGAGAAAACGAAACGTAATACAAATTGGTGTTTGAGCGGCAAAGCGAGTTTCAATTTGTATAGTGTAGTGAATCGTAGAAAATAGCATTCATAATCCAGCACTAGACCTTTTTGTTATGTATCACACTGAATTTATTGAAGTGTGGGGCAATGCCAAAAAGTAAATTAACTAGGCAACTTCAATTATCTTCAATGCATTAAATGCACCATTTTTCAAAGGATATTGCACCCCATTGATTAATTGAAAATACTCTAATTTCAACAAGAAAACTTTTGTACCAGTACCTGCTGGCACTGCAGTTGGTGTAAGAGCAACGTTGGTTGCAACATTTGTATTTGCAACATTCACAATGTTTGTCAATTTAAAATCAACTACAGACGTAGCAAAATTGATATTTCCATAACCACCAGTTATACTTACATGGGTTGCGCTTGGTGGCCAAGTTAAATCAGTTGAAGGAGCAAATCCTGCAATCGAAATTACACCTGTTGCTGGAGCCAATGTATAAGGTTTGTATAAAATACTACCTAACATAGCACCAGAATTAAATTCAAATCCTTTCAACAATGCTTTTGCGGTAGCATTAGCAATACCAACACTAACAGTTCGTTGACCACGAGCACTTGTGGTATCCATGTTTTTAATTTGGGTCATTAATTTGGTAATTCTTGCCACATTGTTTGTTCCACTAACATTAACAGTAATGTTTCGTAAGGAATCACGTAAAAGTTTACCTGCGGAAGCAGAACTTCCAAATTCTTTTCCGTTTTCTCGAGTACGTGCAAAAGCAGGGTCGTTAGCAATACGAGCAGCATCAACACTCGTTTTCATTTTAGCTATGTGCCCATCTTTTGATTTATAAAAAGTAACATTGTCTAGTGTACCTTTTATTTTTAAGAGGCCAGTTTGTCTTGCCATTTCTTTAATTTATTTAAATTATATAATTCAGATTATGACTTTCATAACCAGATAAAACTTTCTGTGTCTAGAATTAGAAAACTTTACCTTTCAAAACTAAATCAACAAATTCAATAAAAAATGAAGTGGATTCCGGAACAAACTGAATCAGGTCTAAAAGAACTAAAAAAAACACCATCATTCCATAAAAGACTTTAAAGGCAGTTTTAAGTATAGTTAGTGTATAGCTAAAGTATGACAAGTGTTAATTTAAAACAAAAAGTATCAAAAAAA